>CAISPN010000074.1 GCA_903887375.1 uncultured cyanobacterium | reverse complement strand
GCATAATACTTTTCATCCGGAGCACCAAATTCATCAATACCCTCCACAATTTTATTGTTTAACATAATCTTAAATTAAGGCTTAATTATGACCCATAGCGAAGTATATCGAGCGCTACGATGGTAGGTAGACAGTCAAAACAGGAATTGGTAAGCTCCCATAAGCCTTCTCTTTGAAGCATCCAAGTGAGCTTTTCCCTTAAGATATGCAGATAGCGCACATCATTAGCAGCATAGGCAAGTTGCTCACGCGAAAGATTAGCTGCATTTCCCCAATCTGAACTCTGGGAACTTTTATCTAGCTCGACTCCTGTTAATTCTTGTACTAAAGATTTCAAGCCGTGGTTATTGGTGTAGGTACGAGCTAATTTGCTGGCAATTTTGGTACAGAATATGGGTTTAGTTGAGATGCCCAAATGATGATTTAACTGGGCTACATCAAAACGGGCAAAGTGAAAAATTTTCACAATGTCAGGATTTTCCATTAGTAGTTTGAGATTGGGCGCGCTGCTTTGTCCTTGTAAAATCCGAATTACTGATACTTGGCCAGCTTGATCAGATATTTGAACTAGACAAAGCCTATCTCTTCCTAAAACCAATCCCATAGTTTCCGTATCTACGGCAATAGAATCAGTTTTTAAGTAGTAATCTAATAGTTCTTGATTTAGATCTGCATCAAAAATTTGTAATTTGTCCATCTGAAAAATTCGTTTTATTAATTATCTTTAGGCGAGGCTATTACTATAGCTCCGTTGGGCTGTATTTTAATAGTACCACCTAATTCTCTGATTTTATTGAGAGCCACTTGGCGGGTTTTGGGGAAACGATTGTGGGTTAGGATTAATTGCCAGGCTGCTATACGATTCTTTTTGCTATAAGGATGAGTACTAATATACTGAGCTGTTTTTCGATTAGCCTTTGCTAATCTATGATTTAGGGCAATATCAGCCCAATCTGCAGCCATATTGTAAGAATACTTGGCACCTTCTACATCATTGGTAAAGAGAATTTGATCTGTTGCTCTATAGAGCCACACGTAATTGGCATCAGGCTGTCTAGGTGAAATATGCTTAAGTCCTTGGCCTAGCAGTTCTATTGATTTATCTGGCATTGCTGCATCTATGGAAATAGCGCTGGAGAAAATCAAATAAGCTGGTACGAATTTAGGATCATACTTAATAATGAGCTCTAGAAATTGTGGGTTCAGTTCGTAACCGGTCTTATCTCGAGCAGCATCATCCCCATAATATTGAATAAAACGCAGAAAAAACCAATCGGCCAGCAAATTACCATAGCCAAAGGAAGAAAAACTCTTCCAAAATGAGAGGTTATTTTGTTCTTTTTGGATCTCTTGGGCAAGATTTTTTGTATCAATATTGCTATGTTCGAGTTGTTGCCATCTGGGCTCCTGTAACAGACCAATGGCTGCAATACCAGTTACCAGAACTAGGCTATCGAATAGTTTTGCTATTGCTATCACAACTCAAAACTCCATTAGAGTAAGTAGGCGGGCTAGGAGCAGTAGCTGTTCTTCCTACATCCAATGCTTCACAGATAATGCTGGCATAGTTTCCTGCGCGATCAGCTGCAATCGCAGAGACATAGTTTTTAGATGATGCTACATATTGAGAAAGCGCATTGGCACTAAAAGAAGCATAAGTAGAATTAGGCGCCCTCAAATCAGTAAAGGAATAGTAATTCAAAGTAAGCTTAAGATCTAGCAAAGAAGAAGGAAGAAATTGTCCATATACCGAATATGCGCTCTGTTCAGCTTTATTAATCTGGCTTAGATTGGCTATAGCTTCTGCCTGTCTGCCTTTGCCAACTAGATTCAATAGGTTGGGTAGGGTAATTGCAGTTAGTATACCGATAATCACAATCACAACAAGTAGCTCAATCAAGCTAAAACCGCTATCTTCAGCAGCGCTGATCAGATTTTGAAGGAGTTTAATTTTGAAATTACTATTCATAAAAGTAAAAAAAGGGGGAAGATTATCCCCATTGCTTGTAAAAGTAGGATGATCCTAATTATTTAACCGGCTTACTATTAGCAGCAACACAGCTTAATGTACCTGCCGAATAGGTTGGAGTGCCAGGAGCAGTAGCTGTTCCTACATCCAATGCTTCACAGAGAATTTGAGGTGTGTTACCACCAGTATCAACTGCAACTGCAGAAACATAGTTTTTAGACTGTGCTACATAAGTAGTAAGAGCGTTGGCGGTAAAAGAAGCATAGCTAGCAGCAGTTGTACCTAAATCCGTGAAACTATAATAGTTCCAAGTGACTTTGACTCCTGTGCTAGAAGTAGGAGCAAAGACTTGGTTTTCAGCGTTGTAGGCCTGTTCAGCGCGGTTGATAGCACCGAGGTTGGTTTTAGCTTCAGCGCTTCTACCTTTACCAAGTTGCCCTAACAAACTAGGTAGAGCAATGGCAGCTAGAATACCGATGAGAATGATCACAACAAGTAGTTCAATTAGAGTAAAACCTTCGTTGCGTTTTTTGCTTGAGAGATTTTGAAGTAGTTTGATTTTGAAGTTACTGTTCACTTAGTATACCTTTTAGATGGGTTTAATAACAGGATGCCCATATTAAGTCCATTTGATATCACCTCTTTAAAAGTTTTTTTTGAGTTTTTGCATGTTTAATCTGTATCTCCTACCTGGAGAAGGTTTTGAGCACCAAAAATTGCTTCATTGTGAGTGTAATATTTAAATTCAAGGAGATTGCCAAAAGGATCTGACAGGAAAAAAGTACTATGTTCGGTCACTTCACCTAGAAAGCGTGTTCTAGCAGGTTGATAAATATTGAGCCCTTGTGCTTGAATTTTTTGCCAGAGATTTGACCAGTCAGATTTTTGAGCAAAAACCAAGCCAAAGTGTCTTGGATAGATACCCTTTTGCCTAGGTAGTTCCTCTTCAACTAAATGAGCGACCAGTTGATGTCCACAAAAGTTGAAAATTATAGCCTTTTCACTTGATCTGCCAACCTGGCAGCCGAGGCCTTGGGCATAAAATTCTCTTGCCTGTTCAATGTTTTGGATCGGGATAGCTAGATGGAAAATAGGAAAGTCTTTCATAAAGCTGGGGATCTAATCCTGTACACTATTTGTTAAGAATAATGATAAGTCTATTGATCAATGATGAAACAAAAAGGGGTAACTATTTGGTTTACTGGACTTAGCGGTGCAGGTAAAACTACCATTACCAAAGCTCTAGCTGAGCATTTGAACCAAAAAGATTACTCAATTGAGGTTTTAGATGGGGATGTAGTTCGTCAAAATCTAACTAAAGGTTTAGGTTTTAGTAAAGAAGATAGAGATGAAAATATCCGCCGCATTGGGTTTGTTGCCAATTTGCTAACTAAACATGGAGTGATAGTTTTGGTTTCAGCTATCTCACCTTATCAACAGATCAGACAAGAGGTGAGAGAAAAAATTGGAGATTTTGTGGAGGTCTTTGTCAATGCTCCTCTGGCAACCTGTGAGTCTCGTGATGTCAAAGGACTCTATAAAAAAGCTAGAGCAGGAGAAATTAAAGGCTTTACTGGAATTGACGATCCTTACGAGGCGCCACTTGATCCTGAAGTTGAATGCCGTACTGATTTAGAAACACTGGAAGAAAGCTTATCTAAAGTCTTAACTAAATTAGACAATTTAGGTTACCTAGTAGGATGATTTATTGGTTATGCTCTCTCTCAACCCTTGGTTAACTGGTCTGGGCTTAAACAGTTTATTATTGCTGCTCGCCTGGCTGCTCCCCAAAAAATTACTCACTCCTATAGGATATTTCAACGCCTGGATTCTAGGCTTGCTGATCTGGGCTACAGGGGGTTATAGGGCTTATATAGTAGTCCTTTTTTATTTCTTGGCTGGTTCACTAGTTACCCGTTTGGGCCTAAAAATTAAAGAGCAAAAAGGGATAGCCGAAAAACGTTCAGGCCAAAGAGGTCCAGCCAATGTTTGGGGCTCTGCCGCTACTGCTGCAATATGCGCTTTGGCTACGATATTTTTGACTAAAAATTGGCATCCCCTGCTTTGGTTAGCCTATTGCGCCAGTTTTAGCACTAAATTATCTGATACTACGGCCTCTGAAGTAGGTAAAGCTTATGGCAAAAGGACTTTCTTAATCACCACCTTGAGACCTGCTCCTGCTGGGACAGAAGGGGCAGTGAGTCTAGAAGGTACCTTAGCAGGTATAGTGGCTTCAGTAGCAATCTCACTGTTAGCTTATGCTCTAGGTTTGATTTCAGCTTTGGGGATAGCGTGGTGCATCCTAGCTGCTTTGGTGGCTACCACCTTTGAAAGCATTATTGGAGCAGCTTTTCAGAATAAATATTCCTGGCTCACTAATGAGCTTGTCAATGTAATCAATACTCTAATTGGCGCGGTTGTAGCTTTTATCTTAGGTTATCTGCTGGGGTATTAATGGTACTAAAGTATTTTATGGTGATAGTTGTTTTTAAGGTCGGGCGATAGCAAGGTAAGCATCTTCTACTGTCTTAGTAAATTGTTGGGCGTTCCACAGCGGGGCATTTTGGCGAGAGTTCCATAATTTCCAATGGATTTTAGAGCGCAAATCTTCACTAGTTCCCAATTTAATACCCCAGTCTATATATTCTTGGGCATTAAAGGCAATACCTTCGGTGATCCCAGCATTGAGCATAAAAGTATAACTATTGCGTGCGGCAAACTGCGCTCCTACCAGAGTAACAATGGGTATACCAAGCCAAAGTACTTCTAGGGTAGTCGTCGCTCCATTGTACGGATAGGTATCTAAAATCACATCAGCTAATTGGAGATTGGCTCGGTGAGTTTCTTCATTGGTATCAAAAGTAAGAAAGCGCAGATTCTCAAGAGGGACATTTTGCTCCTGGGCTAATTTCTCAAAAAGCTCTTTGATGATATCCTTATTGGCAAATCCTTTAACTAAAAGATAACTATTAGGTACTTTTTTGAGAATTGTCAATTGCATTTTAATCATCTCAAGATGACGTTTATACCCTGATTGAGAAGTTAAATAAATTACAGCATCATCTGGAATATTTAAATCTTTTCTTGTTAAATTAGCAAGGCCAATCTCAAAACCATCAACTGCCAGATAAGATGGAGTTAAACGCCAGAGTTTTTCCTGGTAATATTGCTGGGCATCTGCAGGCACAACATGAGGATCTACTAAAAAATAGTCTATACTGGGCAATCCTGTAGAATCTAAACCAAGCCAGGTAATCTGAATTGGCGCTGGTTTTAAGGCCATTACCCAACAGATAGTAGGACTGGTCATGCTTTCTAAATCAACAAGTATATCGAGTTGATCTTCTTGAATTTGCTGGACAATAGCTGGAATATGTTCATCTAAACGGTGGACAAAATTGTCTTTATTAACAAACCATTTATCTGTAATATCATCTTCATTTTGGTTAATCAAATAGAGATAAACTTCTAATTTTTCTCTATCATGATAGTGCAACAACCAGCGCGAAAGCCAACCGATTGAATGTCTTCTTAAATTACAAGAGATATAGCCTATTTTTAGTTTGTCTTGAGATCTTTTAGCTTGATGTATATTAATATTTGTCAAACTATTTTGATATATTTGTGACAACTTATTTTGTAATGTGCGAATTTGGCGAGGATTATCTTCAATATAAAATAGAAGATGAGTTAAACTGGGTAAAAATTGCTTAAGAACTGGATTAATTGGCTTAGTTATTATTAAATCAATTGATTCTATTGCCTCTTTATATTGACTTGAGAGAGATTCAATTTCCAGAAAATTACCCTGTTTAAGAGATAGATCTAAAGCTAAATATTTTCCATAGAGTTGGATATCAAAATCTGGTGAAGATTTAAAAATTCTCTCTATTATTTCACCAGCTTTTAAATAGTTTCTAGCTAATGTATAGAGAGCATATAGAGAACCCAGGAGAAACAAATCATCTTCTGAACCCAATTGTAGGCATATTTGAGTTAAATCAATGGCATATTCAATATGTTTGTCTTGATAGGCTAATTTACTCAATATGGGATATATTATCTCTAAAAATCTATGAATATCTGTAATATGAACTAATGATACTTTTAGAAGCTCTACACTTTTAGCATCGGGATATTGCAAGATTTTTGGTAAGAGATCCAAAAGTCTTTCAAAGTTAATAGAGTCAGATTCTGATAAAGAAAGAGTTTCTAATAAACCAATTTCTTCTAGCAAAGCTGGCGAAAAAGTTCCCTGTTCTAGAGAGAGAAAAACTATCTCAAGTTGATTTTCAAAATTCAAGGGTTTTTGCATAGTCTAAAGCTTGAAGAAATTCTATATTTAAATAGTAACAAAAAATTGATCACTCAAAGATTTCTAGATGCCATTTCAAAATAGGCTTGCTCCATATCTTTGGTGAATTGTTTGGCATTCCATAGCGGTGAAGTTCTTCTTCCTTTGAGTAATTTCCAATGAATTTTGGAGCGCAGATCTTCACTAGTTCCCAATTTAACAGCCCAATCTATATATTCTTGAGGGCTAAAGGCAATCCCTTCGCTGAGCCCAGCATTGAGCATAAAGGTATAACTATTTCTTGAGGCAAACTGCTGTCCAACTTGAGTGACTATAGGTATACCCATCCATAGCACTTCAAGTGTGGTAGTTGCCCCACTGTAGGGATAAGTATCTAAAAAGACATCAGCTATTGGTAAATTAGCTCTTTGAATCTCCTCACTTGGGTATTCAGGCAAAAATATCAACCTTTCTCTATCTATGCCCTCTTGCTGGGCTAGTTGAAGATAGTGCTCTTCGACAGTATTAGAATCAAGACGTCCTTTGATCAAAAGGTAGCTATTGGGGACTTGTTTGATGATTTTTAGCTGCAGTTTGATTGTCTCAGGATGATGTTTAAAACCCATTTGAGAAGTCAGATAAGTGATGGCATTATCAGCAATAGGAAGATCTCTTTTGCGCATAGTTGGAGCGGCTACTTCAAAGCCATCAACTGCTAGATAGGTTTGCGGGAGTCGCCAAAGCTTCTCTTGGTAATACTGCTGAGCGTCTTTTGGCACAACATGAGGATCTACAATGAAGTAATCGACATTGGGAATACCTGTAGAATCCATACCCAGCCAAGTTATCTGGATTGGCGCAGGCTTTAAAGCCATTACCTGGCAAGCAGTAGAGCTACTTAAACTATCTAGATCTACCAATATGTCAACTTTATCAGCAAAAATTTGCTCAGCTATGCTGAAGGGATCTTCCCCAAAGAGATAGTGAGCATCTGAGTTTTTGTAAAACCAGTCTCTGGTAATTTCATCTTCAACTTGGTTAAATAAATAAAGATTGATTTCTAATTTTTCTCGATCATGATAATGGAATAGCCAGCGAGATAACCAACCAACAGAATGCCTTTTTAGTGTACTAGCAAGATAGCCAATTTTGAGAGTTTTTGATTTTTTATGGTGATTAAAATTAGCATTTTTTTCAAGATTAGCTGTTTTTCTCAGTTCATTTTGAAAAACAAAAGATAATCTATTTTGTAATAGCCGATTTTTTTTAGGATTGTCCTCTAAATAGAGTAAAGGCATAGCCACCAGTGGTAACAACTGCATACTCAATTGTTGTAGTTGTTCAGGTGGCTTTTGTTCAAATTGCTCTAATAGTATTTTGTAGGTTTTAGATACAGATTCAATTTTTGACCATTTGCTTTGTCTTAAAAGAACATAAAGATAAAAAGAATTTCCATAGAGCTGCAAATCTAAAAATGGACAATATTTAATAAATTCAACAATAGTATCTTCAGCCTTTTGGTAATTATTTATTTTCCAATATTGTTGAGATAATGTATTTAATAAATTCAAATGATCTTGTTTTAATTGTAAAGATAGCTCAATAAGTTCAATATAGTAAAATATATTTTGCTTTTGATTTTTTAAAGTAGTTAGCTCTTCTACTTGTTCTAAAAAACCTTGATCTAAATATGCTAAAGATTTTCTAACTAGATCTAAAACTGTTGGGTCAGGATATTTTAATATTTCACCTAGAGTTTCTCTCAAAAGAGCCAAATCAAATCCATCATTAAAAAGTTCTACGGCTTGTTCAATCTCATCAGCATCGAGTTTTTCTAGTTTACTTTTGAGCAAAACAATGTGCAATTGATTATTAAATAATTCTGGTTCTACTTCTCTGATATATTCTCTAATTAACAGGCTGTTTTCTAATTGTTCTTTGGACTTTTGATTAGTAGCCTCAGCCTCTAAAATTTCTACAAGTTCATTGAGATTATCAACTTGGCTTATTACTGATAGCCAAGTGGCTTTAGCTTCCTCCTCTCTATCTGCCAGTAGGTACGCAAGACCCAAGAGCCAGAAATTATTGATGTTTTCTGGGTCTAAGGCTATCGATTCTTCGTAGAAATTAATGACACTCGTGTAATCCTGCGCTTGGAGAGATGGAGAGACTTGGGTTGCCCAATACATAATATAGCTATAGAGAGTTAAATTAGCGGGTTGGTTTCCAGATATAATACTGAAGTCAACATGGTAGTTGCTCTTAAACAATAGCGCCTATGAAAAGCCAAATGCAATGGGTCAACGCTCTTTCGACCAAACCCTCTTTAGAGGCGGCCATTTCTGAGGTTGCTGAGCAGATAACAGCGGCTTTGACCGGCAGCAGCCCTGCTGATGTGGGGATATTGTTCATCTCTTCAGCATACGCTAGTGACTATCCTCGTCTGTTACCTCTTTTGTTAGAACAAATACCATTTAAGACCCTCATTGGCTGTGGAGGTGGCGGTATTGTAGGCACCAAAAGCAATGGACAAATTTTGGAAATAGAAGAGACTGCGGCGATCAGCTTGAGCGTTGGTTGTTTGCCTGATGTTAGGATACATTCTTTCCATGTATTAGATAGTGATCTGCCTGATCTTGATGACCCTCCCAGCGCCTGGATTGAACTTTTAGGAGTTAGCCCTGAGGAAAAGCCACACTTTATCCTATTGTCGGAGCCCTTTACTACAGGTATCTCTAATCTTTTAGAAGGCTTGGATTTTGTCTATCCTGAATCTGTTAAAGTTGGCGGACTATCAAGTTCTGGAGTAGCCAATTGCCTTTTTTATTACGTTTCTGGTTCTCGCCCTACAATTTACCAAGAAGGAACTATTGGGCTAGTACTCTCTGGAGAAATTATTCTTGAAGCTGTAGTCGCTCAAGGTTGTCGTCCAATTGGCGATCCCTATATGATTACCAAAGGTGAGCGCAATATCATTCTAGAGCTCTCTGATCAAGAATTTGGATCTCAAAGTCTTCCGCCATTAGATGCTTTAAGGAATTTGCTAGAGTCACTAGATGATCAAGACCGTCAACTTGCCCAAAGTTCGCTCTTTGTTGGGCTAGCCCGGGATGAATTCCAAATGCAACTCAAACATGGAGATTTTTTGATTCGGAATCTTTTAGGAGTTGATCCAAGAGCTGGTGCTATGGCTATAGGCGATAAGGTGCGCTCTGGGCAAAGAATGCAATTTCACCTGCGAGATTCTCAGACATCTGCCCAAGATTTAGAATACTTACTGCAACTTTATAGGGATACACATACTTCTCAAAAACCTGCTTTGGGCGCTTTAATGTTCTCCTGTCTCGGTAGGGGGCAAGGACTCTATGAACAAGCTAATTTTGACTCATCACTCTTTAGTAAATATTTCCCCAATATTAAACTGGGTGGATTTTTTGGTAATGGAGAAATAGGCCCAGTTGCTAAGCGTACTTTCTTGCATGGTTATACTTCCGTTTTTGCTATTGTTCGAGAACGCTGATGAAGAGTGATAGAATCATTGTCCCGCTTGATGTACCCGAACTAGAAGATGCTATTAATCTGGTCAAATTGCTACCGATGGTTTCCTTTTGGAAAGTGGGACTTGAACTTTTTATTGCTGCCGGTCCAGAGATCTTGGCTTACTTGAAAGGTGAAGGCAAAAGTATTTTTTTGGATTTAAAACTCCATGATATTCCTAACACCATGGCTGGGGCTTGTCGCAGCGCCCTTAAATATGAAGTAGATCTTTTGACATTACATGCCAGCGCTGGAAGAGCTGCTCTACAATATTCTCTCAAATCTATAGAGCAAAAACCTCTCAAGTTATTAGGAGTAACTGTTTTAACCAGCCTGAGCGCTCAAGATCTAGCTATCTCAATGGATTTGGCTGACTATGTTCTCTCTTTGGCTCTCTTGTGTAAAGAAGTAGGTCTAGCTGGCTCAATCTGCTCGCCTTTAGAATTAAACAAGTTAAGGCCAGCTTGTGGGGATGATTTTCTGCTGATTTGTCCGGGAATTCGTCCTAGCTGGTCTTATGCAGGTGATCAAAAACGAACAATGACTCCTGCTCAAGCTCTTAGCTGTGGGGCAGATTATCTAGTGATAGGTAGACCCATCACTGCCGATGCTAATCCAACATTAGCCTGGTCTAAGCTGGTAGAAGAACTAGAAGAGAATTCATGAAGTTTTTCTTAGTGGGAATTTTGAGTATTCCCCTTCTTTTACCAAACCAAGTGAGCCTCGCTAGTCAACCTTTTACTTGCCCAAACAAGCTACAACCTCTAGTAGATAAAATGCTTAAAGATTTGCCCAGTTATGCCAACAGGGTGATTCAACGCTCTGGCAATTCTTACAGCAAAAGCTCGTTCAAGTTCTATATTTTAGTAGCAGGTGCGGCTGACTACCGTCCTTTACCATTGAAGGTACAACAGTATGATGATGCCCAACCAGATAGCCTAATTCAACAGGTTTTTTTTACCACACTAGAGCGACATTATGATAGACAAACAATCAAAGATAGTCAAAATTACCATTGGCTTTTTTTGACATTTTCACAAGGTGAATGGAAAATGATAATGATTTATACTCAAATTGGTTCTACTCCTGCTCAGGAGAACTCCCAGGGAATTGTTGGCCAGGCAATTAGTCTGTGGCTGAGAGATTGTCAGGCTGGGGCCTTGAAAATGACAAAAGTTGATTGAGTGGGATTTTGCCATGGGGTGAGTCAAGATTATTGTAGTAATTATTAGAGAGATGATAATTAAGAGCTCTGGGCTCAATAGTGCTATTAGATAGTAAAGGCAGGACAATTCTGTGATTTTTTCCATCAACTGCGCTCCAGATCATCCCAGCAGCAGCTCTTTCTCTGATACCCCAGAGTTGATAATTCCCATCTTGCCAGGCTGGTAAATTTATAAACTGGCGCATTTGTTGCCTATCATATAACCAACAGGCATGGTAAGGATATTGGGGTTGAAAATAATTCTTTCCTGCAATTTCAATAATTTCAGGATCAATAGTAATTTCAGTAAAATCAACAGAATATAGAGTATTATCCTCAGAATTTTCCACTCTGAGAAATCCTCTCAAATAGCCATATTCTACTATTGCTTGATTTTCTTCCAGCCAATATTGAAAATTTTCCCAAGGAATCAAAATATCATCTTCTAAATAAAGAAAAAGATCATAGTTTTCTATTTGCTTTAACATATCCTCACGATGTGACCAAGTCAAATTGTAAGGATGATCTA
Organism: uncultured cyanobacterium; assembly: GCA_903887375.1. Lineage (GTDB taxonomy): Bacteria > Cyanobacteriota > Cyanobacteriia > Cyanobacteriales > Microcystaceae > CAISPN01. The sequence goes on along the minus strand of CAISPN010000074.1, from coordinate 93,076 downwards.
GATTCTCATGCGCGTGAATTTCTATAGTATGATTATTGGTGTTAGTATTTTTCTCAAGGATTTTCTCTGTCTTTTCTCGAATATTAGTATCAATGACTATATGGATTTGATTGAGCTGATAGTCATTGAAATTTTCTAAAACTTTTAATAAATATTTTTCCCTATCTACATGATAATAAAAAGTGATGTGAACCAAGAGATTAATGTTATATTTGCTCGTATAGATCATAATAAATTAACAATCTTGACAGATAAAAAAAAATAAGATACGTTAACCAGTAAAGAGGTTATTTGTTCGATTTTATCAATATAGTAGGATGCCCAAATACAGTTTGATTATACCCATTTACAATGAGGAAGAGACCATAGCCGAGATGTACCGACGGGTATCCTCAGTGATGGATGGACTTGACGGGACCTCTGAACTTATCTTAATTAATGATGGCAGTAAAGATCGATCTTTGGTAATGTTGCGAGAACTTCACAATAATGATGAGCGCGTCTGTTATCTCAGTTTGGCTAGAAACTTCGGCCACCAAGTGGCTGTAACTGCAGGACTCAATTTTGCCCGAGGTGAGGCAGTAATAGTTTTAGATGCAGATCTGCAAGATCCACCTGAGCTGATTCCAGAGATGATCGAACTTTGGCAGCAAGACTACCAAGTTGTCTATGCCCAAAGAACCAAGCGACTTCAAGAAAGTTGGTTCAAAAGGTCAACTGCTTTTATGTTTTATCGTTTGTTAAAGCTTTTAGCTGATGTTGATATTCCAGCAGATACTGGAGACTACTGTTTGATGGATCGCAAGGTAGTAGATATCTTAAATTCTATGCCTGAGCGCAACCGCTATATTAGGGGGTTGAGAGCTTGGATTGGTTTTCGCCAGACTTTTGTTCGCTTTGAGCGAGATCCACGTTACGCCGGCCAGGTTAAATATACTTTTTCCAAGTCCTTTTCCTTAGCTCTCAATAGTCTTGTTTCTTTTTCTAGAATTCCTCTGCGCTTTTCTACTTATCTGGGCTTGTTTTCTGCTGCATTATCTTTATTTATGGCTATTTTGGTGCTCTATTGGCGTATCCATGAAGCTAAATCACCTGTTACTGGTTTTGCCACTATCATGATTGCTATATTTTTTCTAGGATCAGTTCAATTAATTGGCATTGGCATTTTGGGAGAATATATCGGACGGATTTATGAAGAGATTAAGGGCCGTCCCCTCTATACAATAGCCGAAGTTTCAAAATTCCCTAAAGAAAATCAAAAATAAAATAATGAATAAAGATCCGCAAACAATTCCCCAGGCTGAAAAATTGAACTTTACTACCAAATTATCTTATGGTGCTGGTGACTTTGGTACGGCTATTACTGCCAATATTTTGGCTTTTTTCTTTTTGCCATTTTTAACTAATGTGGCAGGTTTACCAGCTTCTTTAGCTGGTAGTGTTTTGATGATTGGCAAGATTATCGACGCTGTTAATGATCCTTTTATTGGTGTTTCTAGTGATCGTACCCGTCTTGGATGGGGGCGGAGACTACCTTGGATGTTTTTTGGTGCGATTCCTTTGGGGCTATTTTTTGCTCTAACTTGGATTGTTCCTCATTTCAGCAGCGATCCTAAGGTTCAACAATGGGCTTTATTCGCCTACTATGCCATAGTAAGTTCACTCTTTAGCATTTCTTTTACTACCGTGAACTTGCCCTATACTGCGCTTACCCCCGAATTGACGCAGGATTACAATGAGCGCACCAGTCTTAATAGCTTTCGTTTTACTTTCTCAATCGGTGGGAGTATTCTCTCGCTTTTGTTGGCTTTGGCAATTTTTAGTATTTATAAACAAAAAAGCTTAGCCGAGCAACATCTCTATTTAGGGTTGATCTGTTCCCTTTGGGCGGTGATTCCTATTTTTTGGTGTGTTCTCTCTTTGCAAGAGAGAGGCTCTAATCCCATTCTCAATCCTGCTGCCAAGAAATTGGTCGGCAGAAGCATCATGGTAGCCGGAATAATTTCCCTGGTTTATAGCCTTTGGAATTATTGGCACTCCGGAGCAGTTAGTTTTTTGAGCTTGCTCAATTTAGTGATTTCCCCTTTTTTACTAGTTGCTGGCTTAACCATCCAAAATATTAGGCCTGAAGCCCATTTACAAATTAAATCTGCTAACAAACAACAACATCAAGCGGTTTCTTTTGCTCAGCAACTCAAAATTGTCTTTGCCAATCGTCCTTTTCTCTATGTAATTGGTATATATCTGACATCTTGGCTTGCTGTACAGTTGACTGCCTCAATTTTGCTCTATTATGTGGTCAACTATATGCAGCTCAAAAGAGAGGATTCTTCAATTTTGGCCCTAGCAGTCCAAGGTACTGCCTTGTTATTGCTTTTTTTCTGGCGCTATATGAGTAATCTAATTGGCAAAAAGGGGGTTTTTATCTGTGGATCAAGCATTTGGATAGTAGCCCAGATTGGCCTATTTTTATTAAAACCCGGCCAAACTAACTTGATGTATCTATTGGCTATATTAGCTGGAGTGGGGGTTTCTGTAGCCTATTTAATTCCTTGGTCAATGATTCCTGATGTCATTGAATTGGATGAACTCAATACCGGAGAGCGTAGAGAGGGAATATTTTATGGTTTTATGGTTCTTTTACAGAAATTGGGACTGGCAATTGGCCTTTTTTTGGTGGGGTTAATGTTACAATCGGCTGGTTTTGTTTCCTCCAGTGGCGATACTACCCCAGCACAGCCGGCTAGTGCACTTTGGGCTATCCGTCTGGTGATTGGCCCAATGCCATTGCTCTGTTTAATCATTGCCTGTATATTGGCTTATTTTTATCCAATCACTAAAGAAGTGCATGAAGAGATCCGTTTGAAGCTTCTAGAAAGACAAAATCACAATTAACTGTTGCTTTTTTTAAGGTTTATTTACAATTCTCATCCCTTGAGCATGATCAAAGTATGATAGCTCTGATGTAGAAAAGTAGCCCCTTCTTATTTTCTACTTAATGCTTAATATTTTCTAACCAAGGAAAACATTTCTATGAGACGATTATTAGCGATTATCCTAGCTGCGGCTCTCTGGTTGCACTTGGCTCCTTCTGCTTCTGCTGCCGGAGTTGCAGGGCTAGTTCCCTGTAGCGAATCGCCCGCTTACCAAGCTAAATCCCAAAAATTCCTCAATACCACCAGTGATCCTAAATCTGGTCAAAATCGTGCTGAGCGTTATGCAAGTGCACTTTGTGGACCTGAGGGCTATCCTCATCTGATTGTTGATGGTCGCCTCGATCACGCTGGTGAATTTTTAATTCCCAGTATTTTGTTTCTCTATATAGCTGGCTGGATTGGCTGGGCTGGTCGTTCTTATTTGATCGCGATCAGATCTGGTAAAGATCCTGAACTTAAAGAGATCGTTATTGATGTTCCTCTAGCTATCGGCAAAATGATTGCTGCTGCTGCCTGGCCTGCCACTGCTTTGGCTGAGTTCACATCCGGTAAATTGATCGTCAAAGATTCAGAAGTTCCCACTTCTCCTCGCTAAGGATCAAAATTAACCTACTTTGAGAGAAATCACATGAGCGACTTAATCAAATTTCTGTCCACTGCACCTGTTTTGCTAACTGCACTTTTGGTCTTTACTGCTGGACTTTTGATCGAAGCTAATCGTTTTTATCCCGATTTGCTTTTCCATCCCTAAAATAGTTTGTAACCATTTGCTAAATAAAGAAAGAGAGTATATGTAGATTGCTCTCTTTTTTGTTTTGCTCACGCCTAAAACTGAATATTCACTACAAATCAAGAGAAGTTTACACTCCAATATCAGAAACTCCATTAAGACACTCTCCTCTGAGTGGAAAATTTAGAACATCAATAAGAATTGCCCAGCAAAAGTTTCATTTGTTGACAAAACCTCTTTGATTGATTTACTATAGGATACTTAGTTGATCCGGGGTTATAGCTCAGTTGGTAGAGCACCTCAATGGCATTGAGGGGGTCAGCGGTTCGAATCCGCTTAGCTCCATATCCTTAAAGCCTTTACTGGTAAGCCTTTTGTAGATTCCTACGTGATTTAGAGAAAGATCTCTTTGTCAATAAGCACTTCGATTATTGGTCGTTTTGAGACGGTCGGGGTTAGAATTTGGTAGATAAGTGGTAGACGAAATTGAAATGGATACCAAAGAAGTGGATCAAAAATACATTAGAAAGTCTTCATCTACCAGCCAACAAAAAACGTCAATAGTCAAAGTGGGCGTGGATAAAGGCTGGCTTCGCTTGAGATGGACATATCAGGCGAAAAGATATACTTTGACGCTTGGGCTCTCGGATTCGCCAGTAAACAGAGTATATGCTGAACAAAAGTCGAAGGTTATTGAGATTTTCCAGTTAGCATACCGGTTTTGATAAAGGGTAACCTCTTGACCAAGAGCCAACTCTAGTAGGATCGAGATATGGTGAAACTTATGCTAACGTCAATACCAAACCCCTATGTCTAGTTTAGAGTCTTTGTTTTGCCATATCGATGATTTGATTTCTGCAAGTGTTTTGAACCTCAGTGGAAGAAAAGGCTACTCTCCAAGGGTAAAACGACTTATTGGCGGGATGCCTTTCCCGAATTACCAAGTTATCAACGTTTTATAGATCAGTAACTCCACATTTATCTGGGATGAAATCTATAATGACGCCCACGTTCATTTACCTTCCCAAGCATATTGATCGCTTCTTTGTCAGTTGTATCAAATTCATTTACTAATACAGCATAGAGATGATAAAACTCATTATGCAAATCAGTTGCGAAAATACCAGGATCATCTGAACCCAAACACACTTGAATATCGGGATCTCCATCGACTTTTACTCCGGGTAGATGCATCCAACGAAATACATGATGTTCTTGAATATGGGTATATTGACTAATACGAACATTGCTGGTGGGCAACGTTTCCACAATCACTCCTTTTTTGACTATTTCCTGCATAACTTGCTGCTGCAGTGCTATCAATATTGGTACAGGGAAAAAGTTGGCTTTTACCGATATCTTTTCTTCACTTCTTTTCCAAAGATTGCTATCAGTCAACCATTTATTTAGAAATGTCAGAGTTTGAGAACCTGCATTTTTTTTAACTAGTCGACTTTAGTCCCGAGAGTTTTATACGATTTTTGGATGGGAAAAGTTTTAGGATATATTCTTCAGCAGATACTTCTAATTTCTGATCTTCTATATAGTTGTTTTGCTGTTTACTTAGATTGTATTTTACAATGCTTGTATACAACTCCAAATCACCAGCGATTATAGTAATGATTTTTGGATTGTTTAGATATTTCCTGATGAGTTCTAATATTTCCCATCCATATTGGGAATTCATATCAGCATCATCAAATGCAATTATAAAATAATTATTACCCAAGATTTTTGCCGAAATTTCGAGAAGTTCATAAAAATCTTTTGCCAGATCGCTTCCACTTTGAGCCTTACTAGTTCCTCGATCTAAATTTATTAGTGCATCATAATGCTTTAATTTATCTTCATCTTTATCTCTTTGTAAAAGGCTTAATCCCCCGGCAAGTCTTTTTAATTGGTTTCGCCATTGTTCATAGTCCTTTGATGGATTATCCCAATCATTTGATCCTTCAATTTTTTTCTCAACTTTTGTTTTTAAGCTTTGAATTAAAGAAAAAAAGATATGCTCTCTAGTTTCAATCATTGTTGGATCGACCCAGGCTAGCAGAGTTTTTCCTGTGTCTTTAAGTAAATCTTTGATTAATAATCTTGTAAATGTAGTCTTTCCTGAACCTCTGGTGCCATCAATTAGAAATTTATTATGTCTAATATCTAATAGTCGTAAATCATCTAATTGACTGTTATCATTATTGCTTGTATCATTTTTATTGGTTATATACTTGTCAATAGCCTTTATTAAATCATCTTTTTCTGAGAAATGAATTAGATTTGTGTCATCAATTTGATGAGGGAGTAAATCTTTAGTTAAATCTATAATAATTTTATTAGGAGGACTAGACATAATACAATTTAGTAAAAGAATCTCTTAAAAGGCAATAGTTCAAGGTTGCAAAGCTAGATAATAAAGAAGCTACCGGAGCCTAGAGTATTGAAAAAAATATCTGCTGCATATCCAAGAAAAAGTTTTCTTATACTATAGCAGTAATTTTGTCGAAATGAACAAAATGTTTAGATGCGCCATATTTGACCAAACCAATGAGCCAAGAGAATTGTTCAAGGTTGTGATCACTTACAAAACCAGTAAACGACTGGAAAGCTTGCCACTAGGACAAACAAACGGCATAGAAATATATGCTGAAAGCTATTAGGTCGTTTTAACTATTCGGAACTGCATTACTACTCGGTCGCTGGCATGTTCTTCTTTGCTCGAGGGCGAAATTAAACAATGCTTGGATGACGGCTTAATGACGCTGATGTGTCGTGTAAGCCAGGTATGTCAAACCGTTCAGACAGTCGCTTGGTTACCAGGAACAGTCTCACCAATTCTTCATCATGCCATATGGGGAGTTGTAGCATTAATTAGTGGAGAAGAAAAAAATACACTTTGGTGAATGATTGATAATAAAGGTAATATTGAAAAAGTTAACGAAATTATCTTAACTTCAGGAGAAATCAACAACTTCATGCCAGATGCAATTCATAATATTGAAGCACTTGGTTATGGACTGATAATTAGTTTTAATTTATATGGTGAAACAAATTAAAAAGAGCGATTTGAATTTGATCAATTAACTGGTACTGCCAAGATTTTTTGATGACTCATCTAAATTCTAAATTTTGGTTTTGAATTTATTATCCAGACAACTAAAGGATTCTTATGACATATCTCGAAACAACTGCTCAATTCTATAGCGAAGTTGCCCAAACCCCACAAATTGGTCTATGTTGTGTACAGAGCAGTTCCCTACAACTACCTGAACTGAAGATTCCCCTTCAGATGCAGGAGATGAACTATGGTTGCGGAACTACAGTACGAACTACTGAGTTAGCCAATGCTCCAACTGTACTTTATGTAGGGGTTGGCGGTGGACTCGAAGCCTTACAATTTGCTTATTTTTCTCGTCGTCGTGGGGCAGTGATTGCCGTTGAGCCTGTAATAGCAATGCGTGAAGCGGCTGCTCGTAATTTAAAACTTGCTGCTTTAGAAAATCCTTGGTTTGACCCTGATTTTGTTGAGATTCGGGAAGGGGATGCTTTTTTTCTCCCTGTTGCTGATGCCTCCGTCGATGTAGTAGCACAGAATTGTCTGTTTAATATTTTTAAACCAGAAGATTTGTCTCGTGCTTTAAAAGAAGCTTTTCGAGTTTTAAAGCCAAATGGATGTTTACTAATGAGCGATCCTATTGCTACCTCACCAATTCCCGAACATCTGCAACAAGATGAAAGACTGCGGGCAATGTGTTTGTCAGGAGCACTCACCTATGAGCAATATATTGAACATCTGGTAAATGTTGGATTTGGTCAGATAGAAATTCGAGCACGTCGTCCTTATCGTCTTTTAGATCGTCAAAGCTATCAGTTAAAAAAACATTTGCTGCTAGAAAGTCTCGATACAGTTTCTTATAAAGTCTCCATTCCAAAAGATGGTCCTTGTATTTTTACTGGAAAAACGGCTATTTATGCTGGAACAGAACCTATCTTTGATGACCAGGCAGGACATCAATTACCACGAGGCATCCCTACTTCTGTATGTGATAAAACTGCTGCCAAACTAGCAGGATTATTTCCTGAAGATCTCCTGATTACCCATTCAACTTGGCACTATGACGGGGGCGGTTGCTGTTAATTCTTTTCGAGTTTAATTTATTAAGAGATACATAATGATTCAGCAAAAAGTAATTCCTTCATCTTCAAATTTAGTAAGCACACCTTTTGCTCAAAAACTGGATTTATCGCTAACTAAGCAAAAAATTACGCTGTTACAAATTAATCTTGGGAAACGGTGTAATCTAACTTGCACTCACTGTCATGTGGAAGCTAGTCCCAAACGGACTGAGGAACTTTCACCAGAAGTTTGTAACCAACTGATTGAACTGATTGAAAAATTCCCTCAAATTCAGGTGGTTGATCTCACTGGTGGCGCAACCGAAATGCTCTATGGTTTTAAACCGATTGTAGAAGCAGCACGAGCCCAAGGAAAACAAGTTATAGTGCGTTCTAACCTAGCTATTTATTATGAAAAAGGATTTAGTGATATTCCAGAATATTGTGCTAAATATCAACTAAGAATTATTGCTTCTCTTCCTTGTTATCTTGCCGATAATGTTGATAAGATGCGGGGTAAAGGGGTTTATAATGCCTCTATTAAGGCTCTACAATGGCTAAATCATCTTGGCTATGGTCAAAACCCCAATTTAATTCTGGATTTTGTCTATAATCCGCCAATTCCTATTTCAAATAATTTTACTCTAACACCAAATCAGGCGAGTTTAGAACAAGATTACAGGTCTTTTTTGAATGAAAATTTTAATATTTCATTTAACAATCTGTTTGTCATTACTAATTTACCTATTGGCAGGACAAAGTTTTCTTTAGAACATCAACAACTATACAAACCCTATTTACATTTTCTAGAATCTAATTTTAATCTCAGTACTGTAGAACATTTAATGTGTCGCAATCAACTTTCAATTGACTATCAGGGCAATGTTTATGATTGTGACTTTAATCAAATGGAAAACCTACCCGCTAAAAATCGCAATGGAGAGATAATAACTATTGCTAAGTTACTAAAAGCTGGAACTTTAGACCTAATTGACCAAGTAGAAACTGCTTCCTATTGCTATGGTTGTACGGCAGGATGTGGTTCTAGCTGTGGTGGCGCTCTGGTAAGTGAGGAAATTTAAAAGTGTGAGTACCAAAGAAACAGTTAAAAAAAACTTGATAGTCTTCACCCGTTATCCAGAAATAGGAAAGGTTAAAACCCGTTTAATACCAGCATTAGGAGCAACAAAAGCAACGAATCTTCATTGCCAGATGAGCGAATACACCCTAACTCAAGTCAGAAAACTCCGTAGTCTGGTTCCAATTTCTGTTGAAGTACATTTTGATGGTGGTAATGGGCAGCAGGAAATGCAGCAATGGCTAGGCTCAGATCTAATTTACAAGCCTCAAAGTAGCGGTGATCTTGGTTCTCGGATCGTACATTCCCTCTGTGGTGCCTTTCAAGATGGTGTTGCTCATGTAGTCGTTATTGGTACTGATTGTCCCGGATTAAATCCTGAGTTAATGAAACAAGCATTTCATTGTTTACTTTCTTGTGATCTGGTTATTGGTCCAGCAATTGATGGCGGTTATTATCTAATAGGTTTACGTGAATTTATCCCAGAATTATTTTACGGCATTAGCTGGGGAACCGCTGAGGTCTTAAAACAGACTATTGAAATTGCCAAAAGGCTTGAGTTATCAGTTGTTTATCTTCCCTCGCTAGCTGATGTTGACCGTCTTGAGGATTTGTCTGTTTGGGAGGAGATTCAGCAAGCACCAGAAAATATTTCTATTATTATCCCTGTGCTCAATGAGGTAGGAACGATTAAAAATACTCTAGATAGTATTGGTAATGGTGCCAATATAGAGGTGATAGTAGTTGATGGTGGCTCTACAGATGGAACATTAGAGCTAATTAAATCATTAGGGATTACACTTTTGTCAGCACCTAGGGGTCGTGCTCATCAAATGAATGTGGGCGCTTTAGTGGCAAGCGGGGAAATTTTGTTGTTTCTCCATGCAGATACTCTCTTACCGTCTGGGTTTGACAAGATGATTCATTGTGTACTCCAGGAATCTATTGTTGCAGGTGCCTTTAACTTACAAATTGATGGAAATTTGAAAAGTTTTCGCTTAATCGAATGGTGTGTAAATTGGCGCTCACGCTTTTGGCAAATGCCTTATGGCGATCAAGCCATCTTTCTCAAAGCAAAAACATTTCATCAAATTGGGGGCTTTGAGGAGTTACCGATTATGGAAGATTTTGAACTAGTATGTCGGTTAAAACGCTTAGGGCATATTGCTATTATCCCTATCCCTGTAATCACATCAGCACGTCGATGGTTGAAAAAAGGAATTTTTCAAACCACATTGATTAATCAAATAATGATCGTTGCTTACTTATTAGGAGTTTCGCCTAATAAATTGGTTAATTTATATCGTTTATAGTTAAACTTTATGAAAACCTTGACTCAAAAACTAACTAGAAAAAACTCATGACTTACCTAGTAAAACATAGACTTAAAACTATTATAAAAATAATACTTGTTATTAGTTTTATTGCCGCTATATTTATCGTCACAAAAAATAACAATTTTCAAGAAGGGTTACATGCAGTTTTAATAGGAGTTAAAACCCTCGGTTGGTTAGCGCCTGTAGTCTATATCGTTATCTATAACCTAGCTACATTACTATTTATTCCAGGTTCTATCTTAACCATGACAGGAGGATTTTTATTTGGAGTGTTTTGGGGCTCAGTCTATGTTTTAATCGGGGCAATGCTCGGGGCCATCTTGGCTTTTCTGGTAGGTCGTTATCTCTCACGAGATTGGGTTTCTCAGCAGATGGAAAATTATCCTAAATTTGAAGCTATTGATGAAGCAGTAAAAAAAGAAGGCTGGAAGATTGTTTTGTTAACTCGTCTTTCTCCGCTTTTTCCCTTTAACCTTCTCAATTATGCCTTTGGTGTCACCCAAGTTTCTCTGCGAGATTATGTTTTGGGATCTTTAGGTATTATTCCTGCTACTGTTGCCTATGTTTATTTTGGCTCATTAGCAACGAATTTAACAACAGTTTCTATGGCCAATCAATCCCTAACTCGAGAAACTCAACTTCTGCAGTGGCTCCTCCAAGGCGTTGGAGTGCTCTCTACTATCGCAGTGACATTCTATACAGCATATCTAGCCAACAAAGCCCTTAAAAAACACACAACCCATCTTTAACTGGACTAAAAGAAATTTTAACTTAAGGAGTTAAATGGTGTCAGACTCAGCCATTGAGAGAATAAAGATTGAACCAATGGATGAATATAATCAAAAATTGGTTTCCTACGTTCATCCCCCCGATTGGATTAATACTCAACCCAAAGATTATTATGATCTAGTAGTAATTGGAGGAGGTACTGCTGGATTAGTAACCGCAGCTGGTGCAGCAGGTTTGGATATTGGATTGAAAGTTGCCTTAGTTGAAAAGCATCTTATGGGAGGGGATTGTTTGAATTTTGGCTGTGTTCCCTCCAAGTGCATTATTCGCTCTTCCCGTGTTGTTGGCGAAGTTTGGAAGGCGAAAACCTTAGGGATTAATATTTCTCAAGAGATTGAAGTTGATGTTTCCTCAGTGATGCAACGGATGCGGAAGGTTCGATCCCAAATTAGCCATCATGATTCGCTGCAAAGGTTTCAAAAACTCGGTATTGATATTTTTTTAGGAGACGCTCGCTTTTTAGACAATGACAAAATTGAGGTCGAGAAAAAGACACTCAAGTACAAAAAAGCTATAATTGCTACGGGAGCTAGAGCCATGCGACCTTCAATTCCTGGAATTGAAGAAGTGGGCTTTCTTACAAATGAAACGGTTTTTTCTCTCACCCAACTACCTCAACGCTTTGCCATCATCGGAGGAGGTCCTATTGGTTGCGAACTAGCTCAGGCTTTTCACCGCTTAGGCTCCCAGGTAATTATATTTCACAATCATTCTCATATATTGAATAAAGAAGACATTGAGGCTGCTGAAATTATCCAAAATACTTTTATCAAAGAAGGAATCCAGTTAGTACTCAATTCCAAAATCCAGTATATCGAAAAGACCCATAACGGTAAGGTGATTCACTATACCAGCAATAATAGTAAGCTAAAAACTTTTATCGTCGATGAGATTTTTGCAGGAGTGGGGCGAAGGCCGAATATAGAAGGTCTAAATTTAGAAGCAGTGGGAGTGGAATATGATGTATGCAAAGGGGTCATCGTCAATGATTACCTTCAGACAACGAACCCGAAAATTTATGCCGCGGGTGATATCTGTATGAATTGGAAGTTTACCCATGCAGCCGATGCAGCCGCCAGAATTGTTATTAAAAATACACTTTTTTCTCCCTTTGGTTTAGGACGTTATAAACTAAGTAACTTAGTGATGCCTTGGGTAACTTATACAGATCCAGAAATTGCCCATGTCGGACTTTACGAACAAGAGGCTCAAGCTCAGGGGATTAAAAATAGTACGATCAAAATTCCTTTAGCTAGTGTAGATCGGGCAATCACTGACGGAGAAACCGAAGGTTTTATCAAAATTACGCACAAAAAAGGTTCCGATGAAATTCTGGGAGCAACCATTGTGGCTAGTCATGCTGGAGAGATGATTTCTGAGATGACAACGGCAATCATCGGTAAAATAGGCCTTAGTAAACTTTCAAGCGTAATTCATCCCTATCCGACTCAAGCTGAGGGAATAAAAAAAGCTGCTGATACTTACCGCAAGACTCTTTTAACAAGGACTACTAAATATTTCTTAGGATTACTGAGCAAATTTTCCTAATACTCACAGCCTTATTCACTTGTTATTTATGAAAAATCTTGTTTTGATCGGAGGTGGACACGCTCATGCGATAACTCTACGTTTATTCGGTCTAGATCCGCTCTCTTGTGTTTGTCTAACTTTGATTACGGATGTTTTGTCTGCTCCCTATTCTGGAATGTTACCCGGTCATATCGCAGGGTTTTATACTTTTGATGAGTGCCATATTAATCTAGCTGATTTAGCTCGATTTGCTCAAGCACGTCTGATTGTAGATGAAGTAATCGGATTAGATTTGCCAAAAAAGCAGGTTTTGTGTAAAAATCATTCCCCAATTGCTTTTGATTGGCTATCTATTAACATTGGTAGTAAACCAGATAACACAACAATTCTGGGTGGTTCAGAATATGTGATTCCTGTAAAACCTGTGCCACAATTTTTAGCTTATTGGAATCAATTTTTAGACTTATTGCAAAGCGATCAGAAAGTCTTTTTTGAGCGTCCATTTCGTCTAGGTATTATTGGAGGCGGGGCAGGTGGAGTGGAATTAGCTCTTAATATGCAAGCAAAACTGCATCAATTGCTTAGCGCCAGAGGCTTATCGCCTTCCCATATAGAGATCCATCTTTTTCACCGCCAACTCAACTTATTAACAGGATATCCAACTTTTATAGGGCTGCGCTTTCGTCAACTACTTATTAGACGTGGTATTAATCTCCATTTAGGTGAAACTGTGCAGCAGATCACTGTCTTTTCTCATCATAATTCCAATTTATTTGAAAAGCTTATTCGTTGTGAATCTGGATTGACCGTAATCTGTAATTTGATTTTTTTGGTGACCAATGCCTCTGCCCTCCCTTGGTTAAGGGAATCTGGATTAGATACAGATAATCGAGGATTTATTTTAGTTGATAACACTTTGCAGTCAGTTTCTCACCCTGGGATCTTTGCTACAGGAGATATTGCTGAGATAGTCAATTACTCGCGTCCAAAGGCAGGAGTTTTTGCTGTGCGACAGGGAAAACCCCTATTTGAAAATCTAAGGCTGATTGCTTCGGGAAAAACTCCTCGTCCATTTTATCCACAAAAATTTTATTTGGCTTTAATTGGTACTGGAAAATTACAAGCTCTGGCAGCTTGGGGAATATACTGTATCGGTCCATCCTTTCTATTGTGGTACTGGAAAAACTGGATTGATCGTCAGTTTATGAATCAGTTTGCCAAGCTGTTAGAAAAGGATAGAAAAATATGCGATCACCGCGTAGATTAATCTAACCTGAGATCGGGATAAGAAAAAGGAGGAAAATATTATCCAACATTAAGAGAAGGTTTTTTGGGTTGATGACAATAGGCAATGAGACCACAAAGAACATTGACACAAAAATTGAAGGGACTACGATGGCGAGAATGTTCGATTTGAGAAATATTCTTCAATTGGTCAATAATCGTTTCAATAATGGAGCGCCCTCTAGAAAAAAGCTTATCTTGAAGTAGCATTAACTTGTTTTTCATATTGCGCTTGGGTTTAGCGAAAAACTGAAGACCAAAAGATTCTAGAAGTTGCTCAGAGAGCTTTTGAGAAACATAACCTCTGTCTGCAAAAATCTTGCCAATTTAAAACCGAAAAACCAATCTACAGAAGTCTTACCAAGTGCTGCTTGTTGAGAAAAAACTTTATGTTGAGAAATACAACGGTTTTATATCTTTCAGCTTAGAGCTTCTCTCCTTTTCTTTCTGATTCTCTTAACCCAAACTGACGTTACACTAGAAAAAATACTTCCATTGGCATCACATATATCGTTGGGGATAATTTGACCATTTATGTCATAGGTAGTGATGTTAGGTGTATTGTTTTGACCGTTAGTTAAACCCTTGAGATCATAAAAAATGGATTCTCCAAGCTAAATTCCATTGACATGACAATCTTGGGGATAAATCCAATGAGTATCTTTTGGTCCATGGATCAAAATACCTGTTAAAAATGTATATTTATAAACTGAAGCATCAACTGCCGTAAGAAGACCTTTGAGGTCATCAGCTATTATTGTGGAAGCTAATTTAGTGATGTCTAATTGATTTAGTTCTTGACCATAACGAATATTAGAAAGAATCTTTTGTCGTACTATGGATTGTTCGAGATCTTCATAATCAGTCTGAAAATTGATATGACCTGAGGCTAATTCATGAACAACTTCACCTAATGAGCCACAGGCATGGGAAACTTTCTGAATCCCTTCTCGATATACATTACCAATTTCTCCTTCTTCGGAAATAGCAATATGTGGCATGGCATAAAAAACAAATCGGCCAATCCCCTCTTCCATTGGAGTGTGTCCCAAAATAGTTGATATTCCTGTCTTTCCTGCAATGAGAAAACCTCCTAAGCTTCTTAGATCAAAAGTTTTACCCCAATATTTCGTTATTTGATACACTAGAGGACCAGCAATCTCATCACGACATGTCGCAACCACGCCAAGAGTATTATAATCTTCAAATCCATAGGATTTAAGCTTTTGGCTAGTTTGCTGCATATACTCTTCCAAAGGTAAGGCGTCCGGAAAATGCAGCTGGAGTTTTTCTAAAAATAGAGGAAAACAAGATAGATCTTTGTTGATATTTGCTGACATTGCCCGAAATAGTGAATAGAGTCAATAATTACTGTATCTATAGACCATGATATCTTTTTTAAGTATTAAGTTATGCTAAGATCCTAAGAAAAAAGGTAATTGTATAAGTCAATGAATAATCCAGCACAAGGACATGAATCTGATAGTAAAAACTTAATTTTTATTAATAATATTTGTAAGCTCAATGAAAATGATGAAATTGCCTACTGCGCTGATTGTTATCACAATAATGGAAAGCTTATTCCTTTGACGATAGTAGATCAAGGCAGTGCTAATGAGAGTTATGAATGTATAGTCTGCAAGGGCAAGCATTTAAAAGTATAGAGAAAACGCTAGTGCGCCAACTATTTCTCAACAGTCATAATAAAATATCTGCTTTTATGTAGCGTTGCTGGGATATTCTTCCAACTCAATTCCAGTATCCAGCTTTAGCCAAGGGTAGTTCATCCCATTTTGTTGTGAATCGCCAAGAGCGTTTCTCAGCTCTCATTCTCCAAGACTGCCTCTTGCCAACTATTCCAAAAGTCACAGTTTCTGCACCGTACTTTCTATTAATTTGATCTACAACTGCAATTAAATTCTCTTGAGATTGCAAGTCTCTTTCGGTTTCAAACAGATTACACTGTCTAATTGATTCTGGTTGTAAACCTGAGAGAATCACTCCTGCTTTTTTGTATTGGTAGTTGGGTAAATAGATTGTCTCTAAGGACCCAAGGGCATGAGCCAACAATTCTGGAGTGTAGTTACTAGCTGTGGGTAAAGTTATAGCTAATGAGCGTGAAACCGGTTGTTCAGAATAAATACTACTTCTGATAAAGACAATTAAAATATTGGCTCTCTGTTTTTGGTTTCTGATTTTCTCAGCTGCTCTAGAGAGATAGAGAGTGATCGCTTCTTTGAGTTCTCCTAAGTTGGTTACAGGTTTGGCAAAGGAGCGAGAAACGCAGGTTTCCTGCTTTGGATTAGGCATCACTTCAATGGGCAAGCAGGAATATCCTTTTAGCTCTAGTAATAGCCTTTGACCTACTACGCCCATCTTTTTCTGAATCAAACCTTCATTGGCTTGCTTGAATTGCAGCGCAGTTAAAATTCCTTGTGTATTTAGCCATTTATTTAAACGACTCCCAATACCCCAGATATCTCTAACAGGCATTTTGGACAAAATCTCATCTGCTTGCTCGGCTGATTCGAGATGATACACTCCCAGCTTTGTTTTCTTGGCAACTTCAGTTGCTACTTTGGCTAATACTTTACTTGGTCCAATTCCAATTGAGACCGGAATGCCGGTCCATTGTCTAACCGTTTCTTTGATGCTGGTAGCATACTCACTCAGGTTCATCTGAGCAAAATTGGAAAGGTTGATAAAAGCTTCATCTATCGAATAAATTTCAACTTCAGGGCTAAATTGCTCCAATGTTGTCATTACTCTATTGGATAAGTCTCCATAGAGGGCATAGTTAGATGAGAAAACTTGAATATCATGCTTTCTAACTAGGGGAGCAATCTTGAAAAAAGGAACTCCCATCGCTACTCCTAAAGCTTTAACTTCAGGTGAGCGAGCTACTACGCAGCCATCATTGTTAGAAAGTACTACGACAGGCTTTCCCCATAGTTTAGGTTGAAATACCCTTTCGCAAGAAACATAAAAATTATTACAATCCACCAGAGCGACAATCATAGGGAATGAATTACGTTGGTGACTACTCCCCATACCTCAAAGTTCATTTCTCCTTGGATAACTAGAGAGGGATATTCAGGATTATCTGCAACCAACATTATTTGTTTTTTCTGAATTCTTAAACGCTTTACCAAAAGCTCTCCATCAACTACAGCAATAATGACTTTGTTATTCTTGGCTTCAAGCGAACGATCTACTATCAACAGATCACCTGAATGGATACCGGAGCCAATCATGGAATCACCTGTAACCCTTACAAAAAATGTAGCTACAGGATGTTTAATCAGATATTGGTTTAGATCTAATTTGCCCTCTACATAATCTTCAGCAGGAGAGGGAAATCCAGCCGAGACGGGACAGGTAAACAGAGGCAGAGCAATCTTGGTTTTTAAAACTGGACGATAGGTTTGAGCGACAAGGGTAGGGTTATTGGTTGTCATCCTGTTTGCCTGGCGAATCATCTTACTAGATCAATTTACCTCAATTGCCTTGCTAAAATCAACTGAACAATCGAACCATAATCACAATTCATGCTTGAATCATCTTGTCAAAGAGCTCAGGCTATATTTTTCTGGATCAGACTTTTTTTGGCTTCTACGTGATGCAATTCTTCGTACGCTTCAGGCTGCTGAAATAGCAGGAATACGAGCAATTCTTGTACCTGCCATCTCGGAAGATGCAAAAGCCTTTTATGAGAGGTGCGGTTTTACTGCCTCACCTGTCGACCCCATGACACTTATGACCAAAGTTAAAGATGCTCTTTTTCATACAACTTCGACAAACAGTAGTTCTTAATAAACATACATTAATGTCACTTTTCAGAAAATTTGAGACAAACGACATTAGTTTGAAATACTAGAAACTATATTTAATAAAAATTCTCCCACTTTGGTGACCAACTGAGTCCTAATGTTGGGAGTTTTTGTTAGTTGTTAATTAAATTCTAGAAGATTCATATATTATGAAAAATGATTTTAGTTAAGATTATTTATTCAATTCAAACTATTTAATTTTTTCATACATAAATTTATACAAGCTCTTAATTACGATTGCTATTAAGTGCAAATGTTGGCAAATATTTTATAAATAATGAGGTTTTAATCATGACCACTTCAAATAACACAGTAGACTTAAATGCACAAGGTTGGTATTTAGATTCAAGTCCAACACCTTTATTGGGAACATGGAATAATCAATCAAATGAGGTAATTGTAAACACCAATGATCCTACAGCTGTTCAAGTTAAATCAAATGACACTGTAAATACTGGAAAAGGCAAAGATGTTATCAGTGGGACTGCCACTAACAATACTGCTCAAGATGTAGATGGTGTTTTGATCGCTGGAACCTTGAATGCCAGTGGTGGCAATGACAGCATTACTGGAAATGCAACTGGTACTCAGTTTGTCAATGGTATCTTGGTTACTGGCATTTTGAATACAGGAACCGGTAATGATAATATAACCGGGATTGCTTATGGTTCAAATCAACTGGAAGTATTAACTCCCTATGATGTATTTGGGATTCGTAACCAAAATCAAATCAATCTAGGTTCTGGTAATAACAAACTAACGGGGATTGCCACGTCTACAGATGCTGGAAATACCGCTTCTGAACTTACATCAAATGGGCAAAATATTTGGTCCTTTGGGATTGGTAATGAAGCCAATACAGACTCTAACGGGAATCTTATTGGAAATGGCAGTAGTTCTATTACCGCAGGAGATGGTAACAATCTGATTGAGGGAGATTCGACATCGAAAGGAACTCTTGCCGTGCAAGTTGTTAATGGTACTCAAGTCGTTTTTGGTGCCGTTGGTATTCACCAACTTTATCAGGAGCCCCAATCAATAGTTATAGGAAATGGCAATAACCGTATTCTAGGTAATGCTACTACCATTGTTTCTCCCAACTCCCCTGTAACAATTGACTCTAATAATCTAGAAGGAAATGCCTATGGCATTCAAAATCTTACTAGTACCATAAAAACGGGAAATGGTAATAACGAAATTACTGGAAATGCCTCAGTTACAATGTCTAATTTTGTAAACAGTGGCAATATTCTATTTGGTGAATCAATAGGAATTCACAATACTCCGGGAGGGAGCATAGTAACAGGTTCTGGTAACGATAAAATTACAGGCAATGACTCGGTTACCGTTACAGCAGATGCATTAAACGAGATTACAAACGATGGAGGGAATACTCCTGGAGATTGGTCTTTTGGGATTTGGAATGCTGGAGGGACAATAGACGCAGGCGGAGGAAACAATCAGATTACTGGTAATGCCAATCTTGTAGCTACAGGTAAATCTAATCCCAAAGATGCAGGAGGACCTGATCCGACTCTTTTAAGCAGCCCAAATGATCAGTTCAGTATTGTGATGAGTCTATTGCAATAGAAAACAATTCAGGAGGAACCATAAATGCAGGTAATGGCACCATCACTGGCAATGCCAAGGCCACTATTGCCAATACCGTTTATCCTGCTAGCGTTGTTTATTCTGCTCTGGTCTACGGTGTTGCCAACTATGGAACCATTAGTGCTGGTGTTGGAGAAATTGCTGGCAGTGCCAATGCTAATATCTCTAATTCTTCTTCTGCATTAGTCTATGGTATTTGGAATAGTACCCTAGATTCGGGTGCAGGCAAAATCACATTAGTCGATGGAGACATAACTGGTACTGCCGATGCTACTGTTACCTCTCCAGTTGCCAGTGTTAATTCTACTCAAGTCGATGGTATTTATAATACAGGCACTATCTCCATCACAGGCGATAAAAACGACTCGATTACAGGCACAGGTAGTACTTATGGCATCTACAACAGCGGCACAATTAATTTGACAGGTAAAGGGAATGATACTGTTACTGCCAATGGTGGTTTTGGTGGCAACGGGACTATCAAACTAGGCTCTGGCAAAGATGCCGTCATAGGTTTTGGTAATCAGACTGTAATCGGTGGAGGAGGAACAGATACCTTGAAATTACTCAGTGGAACCTATACTGTGAGTTCTGCAAATACTAGTAACGGTATTAACGGATCTTTCACAACACTTTCAAGCAATGGAGCCACTATGTATCTCGAAGGTTTTACTAACCTTGTAGTTGGCAATAAATCCTTTAATTTCAATAATCTCAGCTCAACAGTAACTGGATAAGTTTTGGTTACTTAAAGTGGGGAGCATCTACCTCATTTTCGCCAATATCTTAATACAGTTTTAACAACCTGGAAAAGCCAACACGTTTTTTGCTACTATAATACAAGTAGGAATAAAAGAAAATTTTTAATGTCTACAGAGATGGAAAAAAGTTCTGTAACCTTACCGCCTGGAAGTTTTGGCGTTCCCATCATTGGCGAAACATTCAATTTTTTAAATGATCCTGACTTTGCTAAAAAGCGTCATCAGGAATATGGTTCAATTTTTAAAAGCAATATTTTAGGTAGTCCTACCGTCTTTCTCAAAGGTCCTGAAGCCAACTTTTTCGTCCTCACCAACGAAAACAAATATTTTGTAGTCAACTGGCCACCTAGCGTCAAGATGCTCCTTGGTCAAGATTCGTTGCCTCTGCAAACGGGAGATGTGCATACTCAACGTCGTAGACTAATGGCGCAAGCTTTTCAACCCCGCGCCCTAGCGGGTTATCTTCCTGCCATGACTGCTATCAGTGATCAATACCTAGAGCGCTGGACTAATATGGAAACCTTCATGTGGTATCCAGAACTAAAAAACTATACCTTTGACATTGCCTGTAAACTACTAATAGGTCTGGATCAAGCTTCTCAAAAGCCTTTGAGTCAATGGTTTGAAACTTGGGCGCAAGGACTCTTCAGCCTTCCTTGGAACCTGCCTTGGACTCTTTTTGGCAAGGCTTACCGTTGCCGAGAACAACTTCTTAACGGGATCGAAGAGTTGATCCAAAAGCGACATCAGCAACCTGATCAGGGTAATGATGCGCTAGGCTTACTACTTCGGGCTCGGGATGAGTTTGATAATCCGTTAAATTTAGAAGAACTGAAAGACCAAATATTAAGTTTATTGTTTGCAGGACATGAAACATTGACCTCTGCGCTCTCTTCTTTCTGCTTACTTTTAGCTCAGCATCCATCTGTTAGAGACAAAGCCAGAGCTGAACAAGCCCAATTCTTAGGATTACCTCTGACTACTGAAACTCTCAAAGAGATGACTTACCTAGAGCAGGTCTTAAAAGAGGTACTACGTTGTATTGCACCCGTAGGGGGTGGGTTTCGTCAGGTTTTAGAGTCATGTGAGTTTGACGGTTTTACCATTCCCAAGGGATGGAACATACTTTATGAGATCAATTTAACTCACCAAAAAAGTGAAATTTTTCCTGCGCCTGAACAGTTTGACCCAGAACGCTTCAGTCCTGAACGAGCCGAGGACAAAACCAAGCCTTTTAGCCTTGTCCCATTTGGTGGCGGATTACGGGAATGTTTAGGGAGGGAGTTTGCTCGCTTAGAAATGAAGCTCTTTGCCGCCAGGCTTTTGCAGGAATATGACTGGAGCCTATTGCCACAGGACTTGACCTTAGTAACAACAATACCAACTCCTCATCCAAAAGACGGCTTAAAGGTGAGATTCTCTAGACAAGGAAAAAGAGATTGAGGAATCATCGTTCTTTTTTTAATGTGGTTGAGTCTCCAGAAGGGGTGAATCAGTATGCAATAGTGCGGTTATTCTTTAGTAAAAAAATTTGATTTTTTCAATCTTGGGATGAGATCCATCTATCAGGCAAACCAAAAATGACACATAAAGATTTAGATAATTTTGTCGGATTTACCGCTCAAATGATGGCTGCAAGCAGAGCTATCGAGACAGAAAAAGCAGATCGCTTATTCAATGATCCGTTTGCTTCAAGTTTAGCTAAAGAAGAAGCATTTACTTTTGTCAAAGAAAAATTAACAGAACAAGATATTGCTTACATAGCAGTAAGAACTCGTTTTTTTGATGATTTTCTGTTTTCTCCAGAAATCAAAGCTAAGCAAATAGTCATTTTAGCTTCTGGATTAGATACGAGAGCGTATCGTCTTCCTTGGTCATCGGATATTAAAATCTACGAATTAGACCAGCCGCAAGTTCTTGAGATCAAGGCAGCTATTCTCGGAGATTTTACTCCTAATTGTGAACATCATCTGTTGGGGGTTGATTTAAAGCAACCCTGGTCAGATCTCTTGCTAGCTCAGGGGTATCAACCCAATCTACCTTCAGTCTGGTTATTAGAAGGACTTTTAATGTATTTAACTTCAACAGAAGTCCACCGTTTGCTTCAAGCGATAGACCTTCTAACTACTGCTGATAGTTATCTAGGCTTAGATTTAGTGAATGTAAAAAGTATAGAATACAAACCCTATAAAGGTCATTGGTATTCTGGCTTTGATTCTCCAGAAGAACTCCTAGGTCAATACGGTTGGACCGCTCAAGTTTTTGAACCCGGTCAAGAAGGCGCAAATTTTGGACGCTACACTTGGGTGTTACCACCTCGAGATGTTCCTGATGTAGAAAGAGTATTTCTAGTCCAAGCCAGAAAATAAGTTTGTACTTTTTATATCTCAGCAACAGATTAACTGTTAAGGTAAGCTGAATATAGTGACTATAACCTTGCCTAGGCGAGTATGAACAATCCAACTTCTGGTAACAAAAGCGCTTGGACTCAAATGATGACCCAGGCTGTGCATAATGTGCGACAAAAAATGAGCCCAATTCCTCTCAAAAAGGGAGCAAGGGTACCTCAAATATCTGTACAGCAAGAGCGAGGAGTCAAGCCTTTAGTTTACCAGTTGATTGGGGATCGCTATTTAGTAGGACGTAGCTCTCGTGCTTGTGATATCGTAGTACGCAATGAAGTCGTTAGTACGGTACATTGCAGTTTAAATAGAGATCCTAAGCAGCCGAGGCGTTTTTTGATTAAGGATGAAAATTCTACTAACGGTATATACATTGGACGTAAGAGGATTACTAATTCCTTCCCACTCAAACATAGAGATAAGATCACTCTAGGTCCACCTGAGATTAAAGATTCAGTCACCCTTAATTATGACAATCCTCCTCCAGTTTGGCTCAGAACACTGAGCTATTGCTTATATGGCGCTGCTACGGTGGTAGGTTTAGCTTCATTCTGGTTAATCAATGAGGGGAACAAGTACCAAGTTTATCCCCTGCCGATGGTCAAAAATGAACCTGTTGTGATCTATGCAGATGATAACCAAACTCCTTTGCGTAGCCAAATTAATACTGCTCACCAAGAGTTGGCAAAATTGAACGATTTTTCTCCCAATTTGCGGCATGCTCTTTTAGCTTCAGAAGATAGCAGATTCTATTGGCATTTTGGTGTTGATCCTTTCGGGGTAGTCAGAGCAACTTTGATAGATTCACGCTCTAAACAAATTCGCCAAGGAGCTAGTACATTAACCCAGCAGCTTGCCCGCAGTCTATTTCCAGAAGTAGGCCGTGAGAATACCTTCAATCGCAAAATCAAGGAAATGGTGGTTGCTCTCAAGTTAGAAGCGACTTATAGTAAAGATGAAATTTTGCGGACCTATCTCAATCGGGTATATCTGGGAGAGGGGATCTATGGTTTTGAGGATGCTGCTCGATTTTATTTTGACAAATCAGCCCGAGATCTTTTCCCAGAAGAAGCTGCCACTTTAGTAGCAATGCTGCCAGCTCCCAATCTTTATAATCCTGTCACTAACTATGACATGACCCTACAGTTGAGAAATAGGGTAATTTCACGTATGGTAGAGCAGCATATGCTCAGCCAACAAGAAGGTAACAGGGCAAGGCGCTCTTTTATTCAAGTAAGCCCCAAGGCCAAAAAATCCCTCTCAGAGATAATTGCTCCCTATTACTATAGCCACGTCCTGGAGGAATTGAGAAATGTGTTGGGCAAGGATCTAGCCCTAGAGGGTAACTTCATTGTCGAAACGGCTCTTGATATCCCCACGCAAGAAAAAGCAGAAGCCAGTTTAAAAAAAATAGATACCTCTCAAGGCTCTCTAATTACTCTCAATAGTAAAACCGGGGAAATTCTAGCCCTAGTTGGGGGCAAAGATTATAAAGATAGTCAATACAATAGAGCCACTCAAGCCAGAAGACAACCCGGATCGACTTTTAAGCTATTTACCTATCTCACGGCTCTCAAACAAGGAATTCCTCCAACTCGAGTCTATTCCTGTGATTCTTTGTTTTGGCAGGGTTTGCAATATAAAGCCTGCGAAAGAACTGGTGGTCCAACCAATATGTATGGGGGTATTGCTCAATCAGAAAATGCGATTGCCCTGAGAATTGCTCAAGATGTGGGACTTGATAATATTGTCAAAACTGCCAAAAGCTTAGGAATTACATCACCACTTAATCCAGTACCAGGATTAGTACTCGGACAAAGTGAAGTATCTCTTTTGGATATCACCGGCTCTTACGCTGCTGTAGCAGATCATGGTAAATGGAACAGACCACATGCTATCAAGCGTATATTAGATGCTGGCGATTGTAAGATCCAGAAGAAGATTTCAACCTGTAGAGAGATCTACGTTGCTCAAAATGATGCTAGTGCCCACCAGGAGGTACTTTCAGCTGATCTGGCTAACACTATGACTAGTTTACTACAAGGTGTAGTAGATCATGGTACGGGCAGTTCAGCTAGTCTTGGTCTAGGCGAAGAAGCTGGCAAAACCGGCACGACCAACAATAATGTAGATCTTTGGTTCATTGGCTATATACCCTCACGCAATTTAACTACTGGGATCTGGCTTGGCAATGACAATAACCATCCTACTAACAGCAACAGTTCACAAGCAGCTTCCCTCTGGCGTAGCTATATGAAAAAAGTGTTATAGATTCCTACTAATCTACTAAAATGAAAAAAACTGAGGCGCTAGGATTCGAACCTAGGAATGCCTGGACCAAAACCAGGTGCCTTACCACTTGGCGACGCCTCATCATCTAACCTAAGAATTATAGCAGAATCATAAGGATGATTGTCAAGATCTATTCCAAGACTAATTCAATTTTCTTAGCTAATGTCCTTAAAGTAAGGTTCCCGGTATCAGTAGAAGTACTTTTCAAATATAGAATATAATGATTTGGAAAATCTAAATTAAAAACTGTGAGCCAGAGTAAGAGCTATAAAGATACCGTAAACCTGCCCCAGACCAAATTTGAAATGAGAGCCAATGCCACCAAACGAGAGGTGGAGTTGCAGAAATTTTGGCAAGAGCAGCAGATTTACGAAAAACTCTCTACCAATAATCCAGAAGCAATCTTTGTTCTGCATGATGGGCCTCCCTATGCCAATGGTTCTCTACATATAGGACATGCTCTCAATAAGACTTTAAAAGATATTATCAATAAATATAAACTTCTGCGAGGCTACAAGGTTAGATACGTACCAGGCTGGGACTGTCATGGACTGCCGATAGAATTGCAAGTGCTCAAGAACTTATCAAGCCACCAGAGAGCTGGGCTTTCAGTGCTAGATTTGCGTCATAAAGCCAGAGATTTTGCTCTTACAACAGTTGACCAGCAACGCAATAACTTCAAGCGCTATGGAGTTTGGGGAGATTGGGAAAATCCTTATCTCACCTTGAGCCCTGAATATGAAGCAGAGCAAATTGGGGTATTTGCCGAGATGTTTTTCAAAGGCTATATCTATCGCGGACTTAAGCCTGTACATTGGAGTCCCAGTTCCCAAACAGCTCTAGCTGAAGCCGAATTAGAATACCCAGAAGGGCATACCTCTGATAGTATTTATGTTGCTTTTGCGATATCTCAAACCAATCAAGAAAAACTAAAACCTTATTTAGGAAACTTAGCTGCTGCCATCTGGACCACTACCCCTTGGACATTGCCAGGAAATTTAGCTATAGCGGTAAATCCTGAGCTGAGCTATGCAGTAGTAGAAGATAGTAACGCTATTTCTAACTATAAATATTTGATAGTGGCAAGTGATTTGGTAGAGCGCTTGGCTGATACCTTGGAAACTAACTTGACTATTAAAACTACTCTACTAGGAGCTGAGCTAGAGCATACATCCTATAAACATCCTCTCTATCAGAGGGAAAGTCAGATTCTATTAGGAGGCGATTATATTACTACTGAATCTGGAACTGGCTTGGTTCATACAGCACCTGGACATGGACAAGAAGACTACCAAGTAGGCCAGCGCTACGGCTTACCAATTCTCTCTCCAGTTGATGATAAGGGTATCTTGACAGCCGAAGCCGGAGCTTTTGCTGGGCTCAATGTGCTCAAAGATGCCAATGGCGCGATTATTGAGAGTTTGGCTCAAGATAAATTCCTGCTCAAAAAGCAGCCCTATCTCCATAAATACCCCTATGATTGGAGAACCAAAAAACCCACCATCTTTAGGGCTACAGAGCAATGGTTTGCCTCGGTCGAGGGATTTAGAGAAGAAGCTTTGCGCGCTATCAAGCAGGTCAAATGGATTCCAGTCCAAGGCGAAAACAGAATCACTCCCATGGTCAAAGATCGCGCTGATTGGTGTATCTCTCGCCAGAGAAGTTGGGGGTTACCCATACCAGTTTTTTATGACAAGCAGACTAATGAGCCTCTTTTAAATAGAGAGACCATCAAACATATTCAAGAAATCTTTGCCAAAGAAGGCTCAGATGCTTGGTATTCTCTAGAAATTGAAGATCTTCTGCCAAGGCAATATCGCCAAGATGCCCATAAATACAATAAAGGAACCGATACGATGGATGTCTGGTTTGATTCGGGTTCTTCTTGGGCAGCAGTAGCCAAAAAAAGAAGCAATCTCAAATATCCAGCAGATATCTATCTAGAAGGCTCAGATCAACATCGTGGCTGGTTTCAATCCAGTCTGCTCACCAGTGTAGCTACCAATGGGATTGCCCCATATCAAACTGTTCTAACTCATGGCTTTGTGCAGGATGAACATGGCCGCAAGATGAGCAAATCTGAAGGAAATGTAGTAGATCCTAATATAGTCATTGAAGGCGGCAAAAATAAAGATAAAGAGCCCCCCTATGGGGTAGATATTCTCAGACTTTGGGTATCTTCTGTCGATTATTCAGGTGATGTTTGCATTGGTCCGAGTATTCTTACTCAAATAGCCGATATTTATAAAAAGATTCGCAATACTGCCAGATTCCTCATTGGCAATCTGCATGATTTTGAGCCAAAGCGCGATGCTCTTGCCTATGAAAAATTACCAGAGTTAGATCAATATATGTTGCATCTCTCTAGTGAAATTTTCCAAGAAGTGACAGCAGCTTTTGAGAGCTATGAATTTTCGCGTTTTTTCCAGGCAATTCAGACTCTCTGCACAGTAGATCTTTCCAACTTTTATTTAGATATAGCCAAAGATAGACTCTATATTTCTAAGGATCAATCAGATAGACGTCGATCTTGCCAGAGCGTTCTTTCTATTATTTTAGAAAATTTAGCCAAAGCCATTGCTCCAGTGATTCCACATTTAGCTGAAGATATCTGGCAATATTTGCCTTATTCAACTGGTTATAATTCGGTTTTTGAATCAGGTTGGTTAAAACTAGAGCCAAATTGGAACAAGCCAGATTTAGTAGAAAAATGGGAAAAACTCAGAGATCTGCGCTCTGAAGTTAACAAAGTAATGGAAGAGGCTAGAAAAAGTAAGATGATTGGCTCATCTTTGGAAGCCAAAGTTTTACTCTTGGCTGAAGATCCACTCTCTCAAAAACTGCTCACCTCACTCAATCCCAAAGATTCCCTCGCCGGCAGCAATCAAGTAGACGAATTGCGTTATCTTTTTCTATGTTCACAGGTAGAAATAGTAGAATCTAAAGTAACAATAGAATCTGCTACCTACAAAAGTGAGCAGATTGCCGTTGTACTAGCCGAAGGACAAAAGTGTGAAAGATGTTGGAACTATTCCTTGAGAGTTGGTTCTTTCGAGAGTGATCCTAGCCTATGTGATCGCTGTTATGATGCCATAATTGTTTAAGATAAGATTAAGCGAAAACCAGAGGGTGGTCAAACGCCATCAATAGAAATGAACCTGCAAGCAGCTTTTGAGACCATTGATAGCGAATCTCACTCCCAAGACAAGCCAGAAGAAGCGTGCGGGGTTTTTGGAATCTACGCACCTGATGAAATGGTGGCTAAATTGACCTATTTTGGTCTATATGCCCTACAACACAGAGGACAAGAATCGGCAGGTATTGCCACCTTTGATGGAGATAAGGTACATTACCACAAGGATATGGGACTAGTTTCCCAAGTTTTTAAAGAAGATATCCTCAATAAACTCATTGGACAGTCGGCAATTGGGCATACGCGTTACTCTACTACTGGTTCTAGTCATAGAGCTAATGCCCAGCCAGCAGTTGTTGCCACCCGTTTAGGTAATTTAGCTTTGGCTCACAATGGGAATTTAGTAAATACTGCCTCTTTGAGAATTTTATTAGGTGGTCGTGGCTGTAATTTTCAGAGCACGACAGATTCAGAAATGATTGCTATTGCCATTGGCCATGAAGTAGACCAAGGTAAAGATTGGATTTCTGGAGCAATTGCCGCTTTTGAACTGTGTCAGGGTGCTTATAGTTTGACTATTGCCACTCCCAATGGAGTGATGGGGGCAAGAGATCCTCATGGAATCAGACCTCTGGTGATTGGCATGCTCAAGAGTAATGGACAAAATCGCTATGTACTGGCTTCGGAGACCTGCGCTTTGGATATCATTGGGGCTGAATATATCAGAGATGTTGAACCAGGAGAATTAGTCTGGATAGATCAACAGGGCATATCATCTTATCAATGGGCTCAAAAACCAGCTCGTAAACTCTGTATATTCGAGATGATCTATTTTGCTCGTCCAGATTCAATCATGCATAATGAAAGTCTCTACACCTATCGTATGCGTCTTGGTGAACGTTTAGCCCAAGAATCCCTGGTTGAAGCAGATTTGGTGATGGGCGTTCCAGATTCAGGAATTCCTGCTGCGATAGGTTTTTCTCGAGCTACGGGTATACCTTTTGGTGAAGGTCTGATCAAAAATCGCTATGTAGGAAGAACCTTTATTCAACCTACCCAATCAATGCGCGAATCAGGGATCAGAATGAAACTCAATCCGCTCAAAGATGTTCTCCATAACAAAAGAGTAATCATTATTGATGATTCAATTGTCAGAGGAACAACTAGTCGCAAGATCATCAAGGAGCTCAGAGAAGCTGGCGCAGCTGAAGTGCATATGAGGATTTCATCTCCACCGGTTACTCATCCTTGTTTCTATGGTATTGATACAGATACTCAAGATCAATTGATTGCCGCTACTAAAAGTGTAGAAGAGATTTCTGCTATTTTGGGTGTCGATACTCTAGCTTATCTGAGTTGGGAAGGTATGCTCGAATCTACCCGGGAAAATACCAAAGAATTCTGTTCTGCCTGTTTCACTGGGGATTATCCTATCAGCATTCCTGAAAATATCAAACGATCCAAGTTGATTTTGGAGAATTCTAAAACCTAGATGAATCTTCAAGATACTGTTAAGAAATTATTTATTGACCGCATTGAGCGTCATATATTTCTCTGCGCAGATCAGAGCAAGCCCAAATGTTGTGACAAGGAATTGGGAATAGCTTGCTGGGAATATCTCAAAAAACGCTTACAAGAACTTGGACTAGATCGACCAAGCCAATTAAATGCCAATTGCGTATTTCGCACCAAGGCCAATTGCCTGAGAGTTTGTCTTGAAGGGCCAATCTTATTGGTATACCCGGATGGAGTCTGGTACCGTCAAGCTACTCCAGAAGTAATTGAACAAATCTTACAGCAACATATTCTAGGCAATCAGATTGTGAAGGAATATGCCTTTTATATTCATCCTTTAGACAATATTGTAAAGTTTGATTAAAACTATGATATAAATAAAAAGATTATTTTTTTATCAATAGTCGCATTGTTGGCTTAGGGTTAATATTTTAGATAAAAGATGAAACCAAATAGTTCATGGGCTACCTTGATAGTCTTTTCTCTTGTCAGTTTGAGCTTGAATGAGCGGGCAGCTTCTAGTCAAGTAATTCAAGTCGAAGTAGAAAACCAAGCAAGTGCAAATGCCCCAATTGAAATTTATGTACCAAAGCCAGAGGTGCAATCCGAACCATTTTGTACTGTTAGCCCAGAAGCAGCTATTGAGAGGATAATTGCCTCTAATGGCAACAACTGGGGAATCTTAGTAGAATCCCTCCAAGATGGTAAGCTCATCTATAGTCACAATGCGGATCGTCACTTCATCCCAGCTTCTAACGTCAAGCTTTTTACAACTGCAGCAGCCCTACAAAGCCTTGATCCCGATTCACCTATACGCTCAACAACTCTCAGAGAGTGGATTACTTCTATGAACCTGAGAAGTGATAATGACTACGCTGAAACCCTTTCTCGCTATATTGGTGGGGTGGGCGCAGAAAAAAGTGCACTTTCTAGGCTAGGTTTGGATCCTAATAGTTATAGATTGGCTGATGGCTCAGGACTATCAAGATCTAATATAGCCACTCCTCGCTCTATTGTCTCGACCTTAAGGGCAATGTATTTTAGCCCCAATGGTCAGATTTTTGAAAACTCCCTGCCCATTGCCGGGATAAGTGGAACTTTGCGTAACCGGATGAGGCTCTCACCCGCAGAAGGTAGAGTACATGCTAAAACCGGCACTCTAACTGGAGTTAGAGCATTATCCGGCTATATAGAAAATCCCCTTTCTGGCATTTTGGTCTTTAGTATTCTAGTTAATCATCGCTATGCTAATGGGAGCTCTTTAGTCAAGCAAATTGACACTATAGCAACCCATTTGAGCGCTTGGAAGCCCTGTAACCCTAGATGAGAATAAATCAATGTTTGGAAAATTTCAACAAAGTCTTCTACGTATAGAACTAGAAGCTGACAAGTCACTCATCAGAGATGCCCTAACCCAAAAAGATCTCCTTAAAAAATGGTTGCCAGTACATTATTTAACTGCCAATTTACCTGAGCGTTTAGCTGTTGGGAATACTTTTAGCACTTTTTCTTTAACTCAAAAAGTTGAGAGCATAGATGAGAGTGGATTATGTCTTATTCTCTCTGGAGCTATCGATGGTTATCAGCAGTGGTCTTGGGGAGATGGTTGGGTGCAATCAAAACTAGAAGGAGTATCTTTATTACCTTTAAATTTGGCTGGAACTGCTACTTTGGTGAGCTTGAGAGAATTTGTTAAGGCTCAATCTGGTAAAAATGCCTAAAAAGTAAATAAAATATAAAAAAACTAATTGAAAATTTCATGGAACCAGCAATAGTTGTAAGTGTGACTCTTTTGAGCGTTGTTGTAGCAATCACGGGCTACGCTGTCTATACAGCCTTTGGCCCGCCTTCTGCTCAATTAGATGATCCTTTTGAAGATCATGAAGATTGAGAAATAATACTATAGGAAGCTATTTGATAGGGCTTAACTAGAGAAGAGCCATCTATAGGCTTTTCTAGAAGGTCACAACTTTGGTCTATCTTTAAATTTGCTGCACCTTCTAGCACTAGAGTAGATTGCTCTCCTTGCGCTTCATATATTCGCAAGATCCAATCTTTTCCATTTTGAGCAAGCTTGAGAGCTAAAGGTATAAGGTTTTTACTCTGCCAGAAAAGCAGACTACAACTTGGCTCAAGATATGGATCTTGATATATATTTGGCCAATCTTCTAGTACTATACAACTCTGATTAAACTCCATAGCATATTGTAATGTCTGGGATTGCTGCCAGGAGCCAGTATAGGGGTAGATTGCGTAACTGAAGTGATGCATTCCCTTGTCTGCTTGAGGATCTGGCCATTGGGATCCCCTCAAAAGGGTCAAACGCATTGTATTATCTTGAGTATCATAGCCATATTTGCAATCATTTAAGAGGCTCACTCCGTAGTTAAGCTTTGAATCGTTCAGAGATGCCCAGCGCAGAGCCGGAACTTCCCATTTGGTTGATGAGCCTTGAGGGCGCTCAATAGCACCACAAGCTATCTCATAGGTGGCAACTTCACTATTTAGATTAAAAGCAAAGGCTGCTTTAACTAAGACATGCTCTTGGTGCCAGTCAACTTGGCTGTTGATTTTCAGAATATTTGATCCTTTGATTAAGCAGTAATCTTGAGTAAAGAGAGAATTTCTAAAGCGGCGATTTACCCTGATAGTCCAACGAATAGGACCATTTTCTAAAGATTCAATTGACTCTAATTTGGTCGGCTCTAAAAGGTGCTGTTGGTACTGCGGATCAATATTCCAAGCATCCCAATATTGACCTTGATCTTGAAATACTTGCAGTTGATTTCCACTGCCTCTTAAAATCTCTACTTTATTAATAAGATCAAAAATGCTATCTAGATCTCCTGTTGTAGAATTAACTACTACTTGGAGTAATCCATTATCTAAGACATATTCCGGCTTACTATAATTATTTGAAAGTTCAAATTCTTGGTTAGAAACCCAAAAAAGACTATAGCCAATAGGTGGCAAGTCTTGGGCCAAAAATAAAAGCTCACCTTGAGCTGAGATTTGACTCTCTACGGCTTTTCCTTGCCAATTGTAGACTTTAGAGCAAGAACTAGTTAAATTAATTAACTCAGAGCGTATACAGTTAAGGCTATTAAATACCAGAATTGGTCTGGAGTTGGCAGGACTAGCATCACCATTAGGTATAGCCAGATGAGCCGCAATAGAAACTAAGGCTTTATTTAGGATTTTCTGGCCAATGTCTTGGGCTTGTTCCCAAAGTTTATTAGAATCTTCAAATACTTCTCTAATCGAGGTGCCAGGTAAAATGTCATGAAATTGATTGAAAAGAACATTTTTCCAAGCCTGCTCTAGTAAAGAAGCTGGATAGTAGTAGTCTTCAAGTTGCAAAATACAGACTAAAGAAGACCATAGTTCAGCTTGATACAGCAGGTTTTCCAAAGAGCGATTATATTTTTTTTGATCCGCATGGGTAGTATAACAACCGCGGTGAAACTCCAGATATAATTCATCGCTCCAGATAGGAAGATTCTTTGTGGCAAACTGTTGGAGATAACTTTTAGCGCTAGTAAAGTTTATTTGGGGAAAAAAGGGGGATTTGCTCCATCTTCTTTGCACCTCTAGCATATCTCTGGTTGGACCTCCTCCGTGATCTCCTACTCCTGGGAGCCAAAAGGCATCCTTTAAACCAGTTTGTTGCTCCCAATCTAAGGCATATTGACTCATGGAAATTGGATTGGTATCCATCACCCCAGTAACATTGGGAGGAGAAATCAAAGTGAGAATTTGACTACCATCGGGTGATTCCCAGTTAAAAAGACCATGGGGAAATTTCGTAGTGTCATTCCAGTGCAATTTACCAGTTACAAAATACTCAATCCCAGCTAGTTTGAAAATTTGGGGCAATTGCCAAGTAAAACCAAAAGTATCCGGAAGCCAGGCAACTTTCGCTAGTGAACCAAATTTAGCTATTAAATACTCTTGCCCATACAGTAATTGCCGAATTAAAGATTCTCCCTGGAGCAAATTAGTATCTGGCTCTACCCACATACCACCTAAAACTTCCCACACTCCAGAATTAATAGCATTTTTAATAGCTTGAAATTGCTCATTTTGATTGATTTCTAGCCATTGGTAAAGGCAAGAAGTAGAATGTCCAAAAACCAGCTCACTATAGTATTTTTGTAGATTTAAAACCGAAGTGAAGGTTCTTTGGGCCACTTGATAGGTTTCATCAACTCTCCATAACCAAGCCATATCCAAATGGCTATGTCCCAAAAGATTAACAGAGCGCTGCTTTAAGGGCTCTGCTAGTGGTTTGAGTTGCTCGCGTATTGCTGAGGCTACGGACTCAAATTTTTCTCTATCAGCCAGAACATTTTGGTCGATTTGAGCTAAAGCTTTTTCAACTAGTTGCAACTTCTGCTGGTCAAACTTTTCTAGATAATTGGTTAAAACTGTAAGCTCGTCAGCTAGAAAACCAGGATCTACCCCTTTGATATAGTCTGCTGCTTCATAGAGACAAATCGACTCCATCAAGCCCCCAATATCATGGATAGGGCTAGTTAATTTCACAAGTATCTTAAAGCTATCTCCTGGATTGACTGAATTACTCAGGAGAATTCGCGCAGTTGGATCAAATAGATCACCTTCTTGAACGAGCTTGTTATCAAGATAAATCTGAGCGCTTTGGGCCCACCATGTCAATTTTAAACGCAGGGACAAACCCTTTAGCGGAAAAAGATCAAGATTAGAAGGTACTGTCAGAGTTTGGGTAAAATAGCGAACTTGATGGCCAGCTGGCCAAACTAAATGTCCCTTTTCATTGGGCAGCGCTGGAAACCAATTTGTCTTATCTTGGGCAAAATTGTCACAAAATAGCCATCGATCCTGCACGTTGAGCTCGGTAGATTTGCGCAACCAGTCCAAAATCTCTTGGATCATAAACTGACAATTCCTGACCATTGAACTTGCTTTTGGCCAGTTCTACGATAGGAGAAAAAAGAAGATTCATCTTGGTAGGTACAGTAGGGAGCAAGTGTAATCTGCTCGGGCAATAAACCCATATCAATCATCTGATGAAAATTGACATAGCGAACATCCAATCTCACCTTGCCAACTTCAAGATCGCTCAAAATAGGTGAAGGAGTAAGCTTTTCTGGATTTCCAGAAGAAACTAAACTTGCAACAACTTCTTGGGCTACTTCTAAAGCTACTTGGTAAACCTCGCCACTGATGGCTGGACCTAAAGCTACGCGCAAGTCCTGCAATCGGCTACCATCTGCGAGCAAACGAGATATGGCTACTGGTAATATTTTTTTAGAAGTTCCTCGCCAACCGGCATGAAGGGCAGCAACTCTACCAGTATTCACATCTCCTACTAAAGTAGGAGTGCAATCCGCGCTTGCTACCCACAGCGATTGTCTGGGACCATCACTGAGCAGTCCATCTCCTTGCGTTAGCGGTTGCTCTATTTCTCTGGGAGTCCAAACTAGATTGCCATGTATTTGTTTGAGCTGGCTGACAGAAGCATTAGGATCTAAATGGCGCACTAAATCAGATGGGCCGGCTGGGTAAAAATCCCTTGTAAAAAAACCATGTGCCCATCTTTCCAGTAAACTACAGGTGAGATAAGAAAAATTCTGACGATTTTGCCATTGCCAGGTGGTTTGCGTAATGGAAGTAGGCACAAAAATCAACCCTTATTCAACGATTTAGTTTTTTTGACTCACAATCTACCCGATAGGTTCTCAATGCAGCCAAAAAAAATTGACATAACCAAGCAAATCGCCCTTTATCACTATAGTACTTTGTCTTCTACAAATTCTACTGCTCGCTCTTTAATCGCTCAAGGATTAGATTTACCCTTAGCTGTCAGAGCAGATGAGCAAACTGCAGGAAAAGGACAATGGGGAAGAGTATGGCAATCAAGTAAAGGTGGTATGTATTTGTCTGTTGCCTTGGCTGTTGATCTATCGCTTGATCAGCTGTTGCATTTAACCTTGATAACTGGTTGGGCTCTGGCGGCAATTTTCAACAGAGAAAATATTCCAGTTAAGCTGAAATGGCCAAACGATCTTCTCCTAGATCGAAAAAAACTTGGTGGTATTAAAATTGAGACCAAAAGCTCCAAGATTATAATCGGCATTGGCATTAATTGGCAAAACCAAACCCCACCAGAAGGGATTAATCTTCTACAGTATCCTTTTATTAACAATCTAGATCACCTAACTGAGCTCACCATAGAGGCAATATTTTTAGCAATTGAGACCTATAATTCTCTGGGCATACAGGGATCCCTAACGCTTTATCTAGAGCACCTAGATAGTATTGGCAAGAGCGTGGAAATTAATGGACAAAGGGGAACTGTTGTCGGTGTTGATTCACAGGGTAATTTAAGGGTAATTTTGTCCTCACCAGGAGCTAGTTGTGAAATTTCTTGCTCCCCAGGAATGATATCTCTGGGTTATTATTAATTGTGAAGAATTTTAAAAAAAAACTGCTTATGAAATTTGGTTACTCATTATCCCGCAAATACTTTTTATTTGGGTCAAGCCTTTTTACAATGGGCACTATAGCTTTCTCTGGAATAAGTGGAATAATGAATTCAACTTCCGTCAAGGCTGAAGATATTATCCCTAATCCTAGCGAAGTTGCCGACCATGAAGCAGAAAATTCTTTACCTGCTCAGGGCAACGAAATTGAGAAAAGCGTTTCTGGCAAAAATAAATATCTTGATATAAAGGACTATCAAACCAACTCCTACGAACCACCAACCAAGGTAATTATCACAGAACGTCGTTCTCAATGTCAGACGGTAATAGAACATGGACATATGATTACAGGTCAATGTAATATTGCCCAGAATTATCTTAATAGAACTAGTAGAATTAATAGAACTAATAGAATTAATAGAGAAGAGATAGCCTCAATTAGGCAGTTTAATCCAAATAGAGAGCGCTCAGTATTTATCTCTAGAGATCCAGGCCGTTTTATTAGAAGAGGAATCATCTCCCCCAATGTGGAAATTGCATCAACTGCTGCTGGACTAGAAACTGCGCCTCTAGATGCATTGGGTATGGCAGCTATGCCCCTACAATACAATAGAGCTACTGTCAATCCTACCCAAATAGACAACAGAACCTCACTACTGTTTCCCTTGGCTATTGCTGGATCTATCTCCTCGGCCTTTGGTTGGCGGGTTCATCCCATTACCGGTGTAACTAGATTACATGCCGGAACGGATATAGCCGCACCAGAAGGAACTCTCGTTCTTGCTGCCTATCCTGGCCAGGTGCAAACTGCTGGTTGGAGTGATGGCTATGGATTGATGGTTTCTCTTTTACATGAAAAAGGAACCCAAGAATCTCGCTATGGCCACCTTTCTCAAATCTTTGTCCAATTGGGTGAGTGGGTGC
Organism: uncultured cyanobacterium; assembly: GCA_903887375.1. Taxonomy (GTDB): domain Bacteria; phylum Cyanobacteriota; class Cyanobacteriia; order Cyanobacteriales; family Microcystaceae; genus CAISPN01. The sequence continues at coordinate 56,353 of CAISPN010000074.1, read as the reverse complement.
AGCAAGGGGCTGTAATTGGTAGGGTAGGCAGTACTGGAATGGCAACCGGACCTCATCTCCATTTTGAATGGCGCCATCTGACGGCTGAGGGCTCTATCCCGGTAGATGCTGGAGTACATTTACAATTTGCTCTCAATAATTTGATTTATACTTTGGAGAGAGCTCAAGCCAATAGTAATAATAACCGCACCTAAAGATAGCCATTTTCGCGTAGAAAATCAGGGGTGATTTGGTCTGTATCTTTTTGTAGAAACTTTTCTACATATTTACTCAAAATATCTGCCTCTAAATTCACCCACTGGTCTAGTTCTAAGTACTGGAGATTGGTTGTCAGGTAAGTGTGAGGTATCACCGAGACCTTGAACCAATCTCCTTTAGCATCACATTGGGCAATGGTTAAGCTCACTCCATTGATGGCAATACTGCCTTTAGAAACAACATAGCGAGAGATGTTTTCCCTTGCATTTGCTTTAAATGTCATTTCCCAAGATGTAGCCTTGTTGATTGATGCTACCAAAGAACCAAGTCCATCGACATGTCCTGTCACAAAATGCCCACCTATTTTACTACCGACTTTGAGAGAGCTTTCTAGGTTAACATAGGAAGTGGTTTTGTGGTAATTACCTAGAGTTGAACGCTTGAGAGTTTCGGGTGAGGCAGTGACTATAAAGCCATTAGTGACAAATTCCTCCACCGTCAGGCAAACTCCATCTACAGCAACGCTGTCTCCGATTGCCAAGTCTGAGATAATATTGGTAGAACCCTTGGGTGTAATAGTGAAGCGGTAGTTTCCTAAAAAGTCTATTGAGCCGAGCTCTTGTATTAATCCTGTGAACATAGTTCAATGTGAGTTTCTAGAATTCAGTAATTAGCCAACCCTATTCTCTCCTCATCGACCGCATATAGACCCATGATAGAAATGAAAGTTGCCGGAATCGCCTTAGATGCCACCACCCGTAGCCCCATAGTTCTTCTGAAAGATTCATCAGAACGTCGCGCTCTGCCGATTTTTATCGCACAGGATCAAGCTAAAGCAATTATTGCTGCCCTAGAGCAACAAAAACCTATAAGGCCGCTCACCCATGATCTGATTGTCAATCTGTTACAAATTTCAGAGATGAATCTAGATAAGGTGATCATCCACGCTCTCCAAGATAGCACTTTCTATGCAATTCTCTGTCTATCTAAAGGTGAAATAACCAAAGAAGTAGATTGCCGTCCTAGTGATGCGATTGCTATAGCTTTGCGAACCAATACACCTATTTGGGTGATGGAAGAGGTCATAGCAGATGCGTCTATTCCAGTTGATAGGGAGGCCGATGAAGAAGAAAGAAAAGCCTTTAGAGAGTTTATCTCCAATTTACGACCAGAAGATTTCTCAACTCAGCAAGGTTTAGATTAGAGTTTAGATGTTATATCGACGCTTTGGCCAAACTGATTTAAATCTTTCGGTTTTTTCTCTTGGTACAATGCGGGCCTTAAGTGATCCTCAAACTTTAGCTCAGACTGTAGCTAAAGCTTTTAGTTTAGGTATCAACCATATAGAGACAGCTAGAGCCTATGGCAACAGTCAAGTTTATCTTGGTCAAACCTTAAAAGATTTAGGATATCAGAGAGAGAGTTTTTACCTTACTAGTAAAATTTCGCCAGTTGGCGAATCTAGTAAATTTAGATCTTTTTTGGAAGAATCTTTAGCTCAGTTACAAATAGATTATTTGGACTGTTTGGCTATCCATGGTATCAATCAGTGGCAGCATCTAGAATGGGTCAGTCAAAATTGGCCTATGCTTGAATCTTTGCGGGCTGAGGGACTTTTTCGTCATCTTGGTTTTTCAACCCATGGCCCATTGGATTTGATATCCTGCGCTATTGATACTGATTACTTCTCCTTTGTCAATCTACATTACTATTACTTTTTTCAACATAATAGACCAGCAATACTCCAAGCTCAAAGCAAAGATCTTGGAGTATTTATTATCTCACCGGCAGATAAAGGCGGTATGCTACATCAGAGCCCGGAACTATTGCAACATATAACCAAGCCACTTTCGCCGCTAGAGCTTAACTATTTATTTCTTTTAGAAGATCCTTGTATTTCTACTTTGAGTATAGGACCTGCTAACTCCCAAGAGATGATTATTCCCTCTTCGCTGTTTGAACAATTGACAAACTCTCGCCAAGAAATTTATGAGCAACTCAACAATAGAATGAACGAGAGCTTGGGCTCGGAGCTTTGCAAGCAATGCTATCAATGTCTTCCCTGTCCAGAGGATATCAATATTCCTGAGGTTTTGCGTCTGAGAAATCTTGCCTTAGCCTACAATATGGATAGATTCGCCCAATATCGCTATGCTATGTTTGAAAATGCTGGCCATTGGTTTACTGGTAAAAAAGCAATTAATTGCAGCGAATGCGGCGATTGTCTCCCCCGTTGTCCTGAGAGACTAAATATTCCCTCTCTTTTATTTGATGCACATCATCGGTTTGTTCAAGATAAAGGTGGCCGTCGTCTTTGGCAAGAGGATTAATGTTTAAAAGTCTATTGTTAATCAGCTTACTTTTTATCTATTGCTCTAGAGAAGCTAGGGCGCAGACATCTGCTGAAAAACTCTGTGAAATTCCTATAAAGACTAGATTTAAGCAAATTCCAAGCAATGCAATAACTAACGAAACAGTTTCTATAGAAAATTTGACTATACCTAGTCTCTGGTGGGCTATAGAACAGTTTGATCCTTTTTACGGTCAGTTTGCCGAGCGGTGGGCAGCCTACCCCGAAGAAAAAAGAATTGACTTAGCCGTCAATCGTCAGTTATGGGCATTATTAGACTATGCGCAGCGCTATAGCTATCTCAACCATATTGGAGCTGTTGCCAGAGAGTATCAGTACGATTTGAGGATTGTTACTTTTCCCAAACAATGTCTAGCTACTTATACTTGTGAGAACTTGGAAGATCTTGGGGAAGATTGCTCGATCCATATTGATTCGCTTGGACTAGCTGGCTTGGAGCTGGAGAAGAGGAAAAAGTAGAACTTTGTATTTCTTCACGAGGTACTTCTAAGGCTACTACACCTAGAACAGGTAATCTTTGGCTTCTTAAATGGTTGACAACCTGCTTGACTTTAGATTCAGGGGTCTGAGCGACTCTTACTGCCAGCAATAGACCATCTGTTCCGTAAGCTAAATTACCTATTTCAGCTAGATCGTAGTAGACAGAGGGAGTGTAAATTACTAGATCATAAATTGTCTCAAGTTCCTTGATTAGCTCATTTATTTTAGAGGACATCAAAGGATTAGTCGCCCAGGATCTTGTATTACCACAGGAAATAAAATCCAAAGATTCATATTTTTTGCATTTTTGGATAGCTTCGCTCAAGTTTTTATTCTCTGTGAGAATCTCAGATAATCCGATCTTGTTGTTGAGATCTAGCTCATTGTGAAGCTTGCCATTTTCTAAGTCTGCATCTACTAAAATCACTTTTCTACCAGTCGATGCTGCTATTTTGGCTAAATTCAGAGCCAATAAATCTTGTCCATCTTGATCATCAATAGCTCGAACAACAAACGAGTGAACCTTAGGATCTCGATACAGAATGTCAATACTAGAATATAAATACTCAAATGGTTTCTTCAAGACTATATTGTTATTTTCCAGATCTTCTTCTATCAATTGAGGAATTTCACCTAGAAGAGGCATATCCAAAGTTAGTTTAAGATCTTCGGCAGTTTGGAAAACATTTTTACGCTTTTCAAGAGCAATCGCTAAAATCAGACCAAGTAATGCTCCAGAGAATATGCTCAAAGGTAAGATTTTTTTAAGCAAAGATCCTTCAGAGATAGGTTGTCCATTAGCCCCAATTGGCACTTGAGGCTTAGAGATTATCTGCCAAGGTAAATCTTGAGCTCCTTGGACTTGCAGAGTCTCTTTCTGCACCAATAGCTTATTGAGAACTTGTTTATTGATATTGATATCTGTATCTAGCTGATTGTATCTGTTGATGATTGCTGGAATCGATTTAGACTGCTTTTCAAGACCAATTTTAGAATTGTTGAGAACCTTCAAAATATTTTTCGATACCTGGATCTTGTTATCGGCATTAATCAACTGAGATATCAATTCCATTCTCTGTCTGCCTTGGAAAGCGAGAACTGAAGGATTGTTACTTTTGGGAGAGTAGTTTTGAGCCAAAGATTCACCCATTCTTTGTTTGAGCAGATTTTTGAGGTTTTTTTCTTTGGCTTTGAGGGAGATTATTTGTGGATGGCCTGGAGTTAAATCTGCTGAAACAAGAGCTAGTTGGGTTTGGACTTCTTTAAGTTGTCTGAGCAAAGTAGAATAGACGGGGTCTTCGCTGATATTGGAAGCAACTAAAGCCTCTTGAGGTGTAAATTTAAGCTGCTGGCTCAACTGGTTATAAAGAATTTGTGATTGATTTAAGCTGATTTGCGCTTCGGTAATTTGGGCATTGATTGAACCTAGATTTTTGTTAATTTGTTCACCCTGCAAGGAAGGGTCGATCAAATTATTATCTTCGCGTATCTTTTGTCTTTGCCTCTCTAAATCTGTCAATATCTTTTCTAATCTGGGAATCTGCTTATCAATAAAGTCAATACCAGATCTGATGCTAGTTCTGCGATCCTCTTCGCTATATTTGATAAAAGCCTCGGCGCTAGCTTCTAAAGTCTTTTGCACCATTTCAGGGTCATGTCCTTGATAGGTAACTTCGAATATTTTGGTAGCATCTCTGGCAGTATCCCCTATGCGGTCAACTTTCAAATTCTCCCTGATATCTAACCAAACTTTTGGAAATGACTTATTTGGATATTTTTTGGTAATCTCCTGAGCTATGCGCTCGCTCATACCTGGACTTTTCAAAAAGACCAAATTGGTTGGATAATCCATCGAAGGAGCATTATTATTATCGCTGGTTTCACCTCTGGCAATGGCATCAGGACTTGTGTACTTGCCCGCTGTACTGACGGGCTCAACCAGAAGATAAAAGTTTCCTTTATAAGTTTCTTTCATAAAAAAAGACGCGCCCAGACCTAGGATGGCTGCCAGTCCTGTCGTTAAACCTATTAAAGGGGCTTTTCTTTTTATTGTATTGACTAATACCGCAAAGTTAAAAGGTGGAATAGATTTGGGAGATTCTCCTATATCAATGCCACCATCAACATCGGTTTCATTTTCTAAATCTATATTACTAGCTGAGTACTCTCTGAGTTTCATAATTTAATATACTCTCTAAAAAACACCAAACATTGGCAGCCTATTGGGACAACATTCCCCAAATAAAATCCGTCATAATCTCTAATGTAACTACCCATTCTAACAAACTAACATCTCTATCTATGAGAATAATTTACCTAATTAACCAGTACCCAAAGGTCAGTCATAGTTTTATCCGCCGTGAGATAGAGGCATTGGAAAATTCTGGAGTACAAATACTAAGAGTTTCTATCCGCAAAAGTGCTGAGGGATTGGTTGACCCCGCTGATCAAAAAGAGCTTAGCAGCACTAAGGTAATTTTGCAAGCAAATGGCTTAATTTTTGCAAAGAGTATATTGCAAATTTTGACTAATCCATTCAAATTGCTTAGCTCTTTGGCTATGGCCGTATCAATAGGTTGGCATTCAGAAAGGGGGGTTTTGCGTCACTTGATTTATTTGCTTGAGGCCGCGGTCCTAAAGTTTTGGTCTAGCCAAGAGCAAATAGATCATATACATGCCCACTTTGGGACTAACCCAGCCACTGTTGCTCTTTTGTGTCATCACTTAGGGGGACCAAGCTATAGTTTTACTGTACATGGACCTGAGGAATTCGATAAAGTAGTTGATATTGCACTGCCTGAAAAAATTAAACATGCGCTTTTTGTAGTCGCGATCTCTTCCTATGGCAAAAGTCAACTCTACCGCTGGAGTGAACTTAAAGACTGGTCAAAAATAGCAGTAGTGCATTGTGGATTGGGAGATCAATTCTGGAGTGATTTAGCAAGGCCTATTCAAGATACACCAAAATTAGTATCTGTAGGCCGTCTTGCCCCTCAAAAAGGACAATTACTTTTGATTGAAGCTATCTATCAACTCAAGTTAAAAGGCGTATTTTGTGAGCTTATCTTAGTCGGAGATGGGCCTATGCGAGCTGAGATAGAAGATTTGATTAGCAAATATCAATTAGTAGAGCAAATTAAAATCACTGGATGGGCCAGCGAAGCGCAGGTCAAGCAGTATATCCTAGAATCTCGCTGTTTGGTTCTGCCAAGTTTTGCTGAAGGTCTACCTGTAGTATTGATGGAAGCGTTGGCTTTGAGAAGACCTGTTATTAGTACTTATATAGCAGGTATACCTGAGCTAGTTAAGCCTGATTATTCTGGTTTTTTGGTTCCAGCAGGTGATTCTGTTGCCCTGGCAGAGGCAATTCAAAAAGTACTGACACTTCCTCTAGAAGAACTAACAGAGATGGGACAAAGAGGTTATCTCGATGTTTTAAGGGAGCATAATATAACCACAGAAGCCAAAAAATTAGTTGAGCTTTTCTCTAAGCAAACTACTTCGCTAGAATAGATTGGATTTTACTGCTCAGATCAGATGAAATTATTAGAAACAGAAGTTCACCAATGGTTAAGAGATTTCTTGCGGCAACAGAAGGCCTCATCTTCTTGGCCGCACCATTTGACCATGGCTCGTCTAGTTTCTCGTTCTTTGCGCTTGAAGCGCTCTGCCTTGATTCAAACTGGTAGTAGTGTTTCTCGCTATTGTCTGAGCTACCTTGCTCCAGCTTTAATGAGCTCTGAGTCTGTCTGTTTGGTTGTGCCGAACTATACTCAAAGTTGGTTGATTGAGGTTGTTCTGCCCCAATTGTGCAAAGATTTGCCGATTGACAAGCCTATTTCTAAAGATCTTGGTCAATTTGAGCAAGGATTGATCATTACTTCAACTCGAGATTGGTTAGAAAAGGCAATAGTCAATCTTCAACCTAATATTTTGACTATCATTGACCAAGCAGATCAACTGGAGGATTATCTCAGGGAAATACTCACCCTTCAAATCACTCCAAAAGAATGGCTCATTTTGTTGGAACTTTTTCCACAAGAGCAAGGGCTGATCCAAAATATCAGGGCCAAGTTAACCCACGGCATTTTTACCCATCCTGAAAATCCCTACAATTGTTACCTTTTTGAGGATATGGAATATCGCCATTTTATGGAGCTGCTGATTTATTTACAATCATTGAGACCTTTGCCAGATATTTGGCAAAAATTCCAGATACATGCTCAATCAAGCAATCAGACAGTTAGTACTATTGTAGATCGAACTAGTGGTAATTTTACTTTACAGACAACCTCACTCTATGTTTGTTCTATCTTGGGTGAAATTCTAAAGCAACAGCCAATTGTTTTAATCAGTGGATTTCTAGATCCGCAAAAAGAGGCAAATTTTTACCGAGCGTCTTTGAGATTAGAAGATGTTTTGACTGTCAATTTTTGTCCTAACCGACAAACAGATCAAATCAACTTATATACTCCAAAATGGCTACCTTTGCCTAATACTCCTGAATTTCAAAATGCTTTACTCCAGGAAATATGGCGCTTGGTTAAATTGACTGCGATCAATAAAAAACTTTTGGTGATTCTGGTTGAAGATGTTCCTCTAAAAGCTCAAATAGCCTCTATCTTAGCGGCTGAATATGGTTCAAGGGTAATGGTTGAAAACTTAGATGTTCAAGCCGAAGGAGGTATTCTATTTACCAGTTGGTCCTTTTGGCTCTCTAATCAAAAAAGCTTTCCAGTGCCTAGCCTATTAATTATGGCCACGCTACCGATTCCCTCACCAGAAAACCCACTCGTAGCAGCCCAGATCTCTTACTATAAAAAACAAAAACAAGACTGGTTTAGATTGTATCTTTTGCCTGAAACTTTGAAAATTTTACAAAGAGCAGTAATCCCTATGCGAGAGTCAAATAGCACTATTGCCCTTTTAGATGTTAGGGTTTCTCGTCGTAGCTATGGTAGTGAAATTCTGGCGGCATTAGCTCCCTATGCCCGTATTGATAATTTGGAGCAAGAATTTATCCTAATGAAATGATCTCACTGTGACTAGAGAAATAACCTATAGCCCTTCTTATACTCTTGTGCCTACCTATGAATGCTTCAATAGATGTAACTACTGTAATTTCCGCGTAGATCCTGGCAAAGGCTCTCTAATAACCACAAAACAGGCCCAAGATCAGTTAAATCTCCTCGATAGGGAATCAGTGATAGAAATTTTGATTCTCAGTGGTGAAGTTCATCCCCAGTCTCCTGCTAGAGAAAATTGGTTTACTAGAATCTATGAACTTTCTAAATTGTCCTTGCAACAGGGATATCTGCCACATACTAATGTAGGTCCATTGAGTAAAGGGGAAATGAGCCAATTAGCCAAAGTTAACCTTTCTATGGGGTTGATGCTAGAGCAGGTTAGCCAAAATTTGGAATCCACAGTTCATCGCTATGCGCCAAGTAAAAAAGTTCAGTTGAGATTAGAGCAATTAGAGCTCTCTGGTGAGCTAAGAATCCCTTTTACTACCGGGTTGCTACTCGGTATCGGAGAAAACCAGGATTCTTGGTGGGCAAGCTTAGAAGCCATCGCTAGTATCTGGCGTAAATGGGGACATATTCAAGAGGTGATCCTGCAGCCCTATAGTCCCCAATCTTCTCAAGATAGAGCTTTTGATCTTAATTTGTTGCCAGATATAGTAAAAAATGCTCGCCAAATTTTACCAAATCAGATCACTATCCAGATCCCACCTAATTTAGTAACTATCCCTAAAATTCTTCTAGCCTGTTTGGAAGCAGGAGCAAGAGATCTAGGCGGGATTGGACCAATTGATGAAGTAAATCCAACCTACCAACATATGCCACTGCAGTTACTCCAGGAAACTTTGCAAAATGCAGGTTGGCTATTGAAACCTCGCTTACCAATCTACCCCGAATACTATCATTGGTTGTCTGCTGATTTACAACAAGCTGCCTTTTGTAGATCTGCTATGGTAAAAACTGATTGAAAATCTAAGCCCTTTTGTTGATAAAATTCTCTGCCACCTTCTTGGCGATCTACCAGGGCAATCACTTGAGATACCTGATAGCCAGCTAATCTTAGTCTTTCAACTGCCAGATAAGCTGATTTACCTGTAGTAACAACATCTTCTAGGACGACTACCTTAGCATCTGCCGGCAGAGAAGGTCCTTCAATATAAGCACTCGTACCATGTCCTTTGGCTTCCTTACGGACAATTAAAGCATCTACTGGACGATTTTCCCAGGCAGAGACAATACTTACCGAGGTAACTAAAGGATCTGCCCCTAGGGTCAGCCCTGCAACGGCCTGAGTATCTGCTGGTAAATAAGAAAATAAAAGTCTGCCAATTGCCAAAGCTCCTTGCCCTTGAAGGGTGACCAATTTGCAATTTATGTAATAGGAACTGCGGCCACCGGAAGATAGCAAAAAATCACCAGTTTTATAAGCATGTTCAATCAACAAATTAAGCAAGAATTCGCGCACTTGAGCATCGGAAGAGGTGGTAAGAAAATTGGTTGACATTGCTGTGATTGGAAACTAGGTTACAATGGATTTGCAGATCTTATACTAGCAAAGATAGCTATGCTTAGAAACTTGGTCGCCTCTGCCTTTTTTAGTACATTGATGGTTGTTTCTGCCAGAGCTCAAGCTGTAGAGCCTATCAATGCCGTTTTTAATCGTGCCATCAACAATAGTTCTGGTACTTTCTATGATATTACTAATATTTCCGGTCAAGCCAATATAATCTTTGGCTGGCGCAGTTGGCCTGGAAGCTATCCGGAAAATCAAATTACTCAAGATGCCCAAACTGTAGAGATTCTCACTAAAGATGTAATGGATAGGCAAGACCATTCACGGCCTGTAAGAACTCGAGATCTAGCCAATCCTTATACTACTTCTGTTATACAAAATCCATCTTATACCAGTACAAGATGATAACTACTTCCCCAAAAACAACGACACCTAATGTTTCTTTTGTTCCAAGCAGCAATGAGTTTGCTGACTTTTGGCAAGAGACTCTCGCTATGACTAAAAGGCTATTTATTCAGCTGCGTCGTCGTCCCTCTACCTTAATTGCTGGAATAATTCAGCCTTTTATGTGGTTATTGCTATTCGGCGCGCTCTTTGAAAAAACACCCAAGGGTCTTTTTGGCGGCGATCTTGACTATGCCAAGTTTCTAGCTCCCGGAATTATAATATTTACTGCTTTTTCTGCTGCCTTAAACGCTGGTTTACCGATTATGTTTGATCGTGAATTTGGCTTTCTCAATCGTCTTTTAGTAGCGCCGCTTTCAAGTCGTTACTCGATTGTGGCATCTTCTACCCTATATATTGTTGCTCTGACTTTCATTCAGACAGCTGTGATTGTGCTTGCCAGCAGCTTATTTGGAGCAGGTTTGCCCAATTTGGTAGGTCTTTTGATGATTGCCACAATCGTACTTTTAATAGTTCTAGGGGTGACTGCTCTGAGCTTGGGACTTGCCTTTGCCCTCCCTGGGCATATTGAACTAATAGCTGTGATCTTTGTAGCTAATCTCCCTCTGCTTTTTGCTAGCACTGCTCTTGCTCCTATGGATTTTATGGCTGATTGGCTCAAGGTCGTGGTTCTCTTTAATCCTCTGACCTATGCAATTGAGCCTATTCGTCATATTTATAGCCATCAAAATTGGAATTTAACCGACATTGTGCTGCAAACTCCCTGGTTGAGTTTTAACTTTATTACTGTCATGGCTATACTTTTGCTGTTCGATTTATTGATTCTTTTTGCTATTCAACCTCTATTACGTCGTCGATTTGCTTAGAGTATATGAAAATTGTACGCACACTTAGTACTTGTCTTTTTTTCTTGTTTGCCTTAGATTTTGCTGCTTTTTCTCTGCCTCTAGATTCTACTTCTGATACCAGTACTTATCAAAGTAATCAAAAAGATCCAATGCATGATTCTTTTGGACAAGGACTCAATCCAATGGACATGCTCCATAAAATGAACCTTGCTCCTGGTCGCAATGCGGATGATTTTAACAGTGACTCTCAGCAAGGAATAACCTCTGCTGCTGAACAGTTTAAAAAGAAACAGAAGCAGGCAATTGATAATAACGACGCTGTCACTTCTACTTCCCCATAACATCAAAATTTTTACTATTGAACCATGCAGACATTAGCTCAAACTCCCGATACAATAATTAAAAGACGGGCAACTTTGCCGGTAAAAGTTGGTTCAGTAATCATTGGTGGTGGTCATCCAGTGGTTGTCCAATCGATGATCAATGAAGATACTTTAGATATTTCAGGTTCAGTCTCGGCAATCATCCGTCTGCACCAATTAGGCTGTGAAATAGTTAGAGTTACAGTACCTAGTATGGCTCATGCTAAGGCCTTATCTGAAATTAATGAGCGCTTAATCAAAAAATATCAAAGAGTCCCCCTAGTTGCGGATGTTCATCACAATGGAATGAAAATAGCACTAGAGGTCGCTAAACATGTAGACAAGGTTAGAATTAACCCTGGCTTATATGTATTTGAAAAGCCCAAAGCAGATCGCAGTGAATTTACCCAATCAGAGTTTGAGGAAATTGGAGAGAAAATCAGGCAAACCCTAGAGCCTCTTGTTATTTCGCTTAGAGATCAAGGTAAAGCAATGCGCATTGGAGTTAACCATGGTTCTCTAGCAGAGAGAATGCTCTTTACTTACGGAGATACACCAGAAGGAATGGTCGAATCTGCCCTCGAAGTAATTAGAATTTGTGAGTCTTTAGACTTTCACAATATTGTTATCTCCATGAAAGCTTCAAGAGTACCGGTGATGGTAGCAGCTAATCAGCTAATGGTTCAAAAAATGGATGAATTAGGTATGCAGTATCCTCTTCATCTAGGTGTAACAGAAGCAGGTGACGGGGAATATGGCAGGATTAAATCAACTGCTGGGATTGCTACTTTATTGGCAAGTGGAATTGGTGATACTATTCGCGTATCTTTGACAGAGGCCCCCGAAAAGGAAATTCCTGTTTGTTATGGGATATTGCAAGCTCTTGGACTGCGCAAGACGATGGTTGAATATGTCGCTTGCCCGTCTTGCGGCCGTACTTTGTTTAATTTGGAAGAAGTCCTCCATAAAGTTAGAGAGGCAACCAAACATCTAACTGGTTTGGATATTGCTGTTATGGGTTGCATTGTCAATGGTCCTGGAGAAATGGCTGATGCTGACTATGGTTATGTGGGTAAGCAGCCTGGCTATATCTCCCTTTATCGCGGCAGGGAAGAGATTAAAAAAGTGCCCCAAGATGATGGGGTTGAAGAGTTGATTAACCTAATTAAATCTGATGGCCTTTGGGTTGAACCATCCTGAAGCAATGAACGAGAAGGCTAGGCTGCTTATAGTCCAAAATGATCCTGATTTTTTAGACTATCTACAGAGAACTAGTCCAACTTTTATTTATACTTTAGCCGATCAGAGTCAAGAAGTAGAATCTTTGTTGAATGTTGACTTTTTTAATCTTGTAATTTGTGATCATCAATTAGTTAGCAAGCAACTTTTAAATCTTCTGCAAACCAAAGGTTGTCCCTATGTTGTTATTTTGGAGCCTGGCCAAGAAGAATTGGTAACTTCCCTGCTAGATAATGGCGCTGATGGTTATTTAATCAAGGATATTAATTACAATTGGCTCAAACTCCTAAGTGCAACTATCAAGCAAGTAAGCAGATCTAAAGCAAGTCAAAGCAATTTACTTGTTGATGTGATGTTTGACTCTTCGGTTCTTGGACTATTTATTCTGGATCAAGATGGTTATTTTCTCAGAACAAATCTTTACTTCCAAGAGTTGATTGGTTATTCTGAGAAAGAATTCCAATCAATGAACTTTCTGGAGCTTTCCTTACCCCAAGAGCGAGAGTTTTACAGTGGGCGTTTTAAACAAGGGATGCTCAAGAAAATTAATAGCCTCAATTTTGAAAAGCGATATTTGTGTAAATCTGGTGAGATTGTCTGGGTAAATTTAATATTATATAAACTTTATGATCAAAATTGTGGGATAAAAACCATTGGTATTATTAGAGATATCACTGAATGTAAAGCATTAGAAGATTCATTAAAAATTTCCCAAAGGGAACTTCAGTCTCTTATATCCAGTATGCGTGACTATATATATATATTCGACAGAGATGGAATCTGTTTGAAGATTGGTCACTTTAGCCTAGATGACTCTATTCAAGTTAACTCTAAAATCCCACAATTTTGGACTAAAGATGTTGCTGATCAAGCAATTGCTGCTATTAGGCAGGTTTTAGATTCTCAGCAAACTTTGAACATAGAGCTCTCTATTCCTATAAACCAGATTTGGAAGTGGTTTTCAATTAATATCAATCCCTTTAATATTAATTCTGTTCTCTGGGAAGTACGAGATATTAGTAAACTAAAGACCAATGAAGAAAATCTCCGTCAACTTAATCTTCAATTAGATTTGACGGTCGAAGAGCGTAATCTCCAATTATTAGAAAGCCAAAGAAGATATCAGTTGATTTTCAATAGTAGATTGTATGCAGCTTTTGTGATCAATAACTATACAGATACAGCTTACTATACTCCTTTTAGCGAAGTTAATGACACCGCTTGTAATATGTTAGGTTACAGTCATGAAGAACTTTTGGGCAAAAGTTTTCATAGCATTGCCCACTCTGGTTCTCTGACCAATGAACAGATTAGTGTGGAATTAAATAATAGTGGGTATATCCAATTTGAGGCTAAACTTGTCAGCAGCAGTGGCAAGATAGTTCCTACTGATTTTGTGCTAAATCGTTTTGAGCACAATGGACAAATGACTTTACTAGCCTTTGCTAGAGATATTTCTGAGCGCAAACAAGCTGAGGCTAAAATCAGAGAGGTTAATCTAGAGCTCAGACGTGCTACCCGTCTTAAGGATGAGTTTTTGTCCAATATGAGTCATGAACTGCGTACACCACTCAATGCAATTTTGGGAATGACTGAAGCTCTAAAAGATCAAGTATATGGGCAGATTAATTTTCAACAAGAGCAGACTTTAAAAATTATTGAAAATAGTGGTAAACATCTTTTAGATCTAATTACTGATATTCTGGATATTTCTAAGATAGAAACTGGTCATCTTGAACTCAATCCGTCCTATACCAATATTGAGCAACTCTGTCAATCTATTGTGCCTTTATTTCAACAGCAGGCAACAAAAAAAAATATACAGCTTACGGTAAAATTTGCTGAAAATATTCCTAAACTGTTGGTAGATCAGTTACGTCTTAAGCAGGTTTTGATTAATTTGCTCTCTAATGCTGTTAAATTTACTCCCAATAATGGGATGGTGAGCTTGGAAGTTTCCACAAAGTACTTTCATGATAAATACATACTAAATATAACTGTAATCGATACTGGTATTGGTATAGCCCAAAAAGATCTTTCTTTAATATTTCAGCCTTTTGTCCAGATAGACGGTTCGCTCAACCGTCAATATGATGGAACAGGCTTGGGTTTAGCTTTAGTTAAGAAAATTGTTGAAATGCAAGGCGGAGAGATAACCGTAACTAGTAAACCACAACAGGGAAGCTGCTTTAGTGTAAATTTGCCCTTGTTGGGAGATCCAAATACACCAGAGACTCATAGCTTTGAGTATATAAATAAATATAATTTTAGTCTTACTCCCTTGGTTTTGCTAGTACAAAACAATCAAGCTCATATAATGACTGTATCTAGTTATCTTAAAGCCAAAGGATATCGTATAATTCTAGCTAAAAATAACGATCAAGCTATCGAGAGCACCATGAGAGAAAACCCAGATTTGATCTTGATAGATATTGAGATGATTGAAATCAATGGATTAAAAACAATTCAACAAATTCGTGAATTTTCTCATATCCCGATCATAGCTATAAATGATTTGGAGCAAGATCACCAAGATATTGGAGCTAATGAATATCTCAGCAAACCTCTCAAACTTGCTGAATTATCAAGAGCTATTAAACATATTTTAATACAGGGGGATTAATTTAATGGCTCTACCTTCAATCCTCGTTGTTGATGACGAACCACATAACTTTGATGTGATTGAAGCCCTCCTGTTTGACAAGTCCTATAATTTGAACTACGCTTCTAATGGAGCTGAGGCAATTCAATCCCTTGAACTTATCCAGCCCGATGTGATTCTTCTGGATGTAATGATGCCAGGAATTAACGGTATAGAAATATGCAGACAGATTAAAGCAATAGAAAAATGGCGCATGGTGCCGATAATAATAGTCACAGCCCTCAATAGAAAAGAGGATCTAGCTCAGTGTTTTGAGGCTGGGGCCGATGATTTTATCAGTAAGCCCATCAACAAGATTGAACTGCGAGCTAGGGTCAATTCTATGTTGCGTATTAAGCAACACTATGATCTTCTGCAAAGTTCCCTCGAAAGACAGGCCGCTTTAGAAAAAGAAAAAGTAGAAGCTTCTCTCAAAGAAAGTGAAAACCGCTATGCCAGTCTAGCTTCTGTTGTGCCGGTAGGTATATTTCGCCTTGATCTAGATGGACATTGTCTCTATGTCAATGACCACTGGTCCTATATCACTGGAATGAGCGCCGATGAGTCGGAAGGTTTGGGTTGGCTCAATGGTATACATCCAGAGGACCGTCTCACTGTTGCCAGGCAGTGGTATGATGCGACTAAAATAGGGACTGTTCTACTTAGTTTGGAATGTCGCTTTCTAGGATCGAAAGATAATACAATTTGGGTAATTGGTCAATCAGTCCTCGAGCGCAATGAACATGGGCAGATGACTGGTTTTGTGGGAACCATCACTGATATCACCGAGCGCAAAGAAGCCCAAAAGAATCTCCTCTACAACTCATTGCACGATCCTTTAACTTCTCTAGCTAATCGTACCCTTTTAATTAAAACTCTAGAAGTGGCTATTGCTAAAGCAAGCGTATCTGAGAGTTATCAATATGCTGTTTTATTTTTAGATTTAGATCGCTTTAAGGTTATCAACGATAGCCTTGGACATTTGTTTGGAGATCAACTGCTGCAAAATGTTGCTCAAAAGTTGCAATCCCATCTCAAGCCTACAGATTTAATTGCCAGAATTGGTGGAGATGAGTTTGTAATACTACTAGAGGATATTGCTGGAGATGAAGATGTTCTGCAAGTTGTTCAGAAAATACTCCATCAATTCCAAACTTCCACAGTGATCAACGGACATGAAGTCTTTATAACTACTAGTATAGGTTTGGTGTTTGGCAATTCTCACTATAAAAAGGCAAATGATTTAATTAGAGATGCTGATATTGCTCTATATCGTGCTAAATCAGCAGGTAAAGCAACTTATAGATTATTTGATGCTCGGATGCATACCCAGGCTGTCAATAGATTGAACTTAGAAACGCAGCTACGTAAAGCCTTTGAAAGAGATGAATTTGTTCTCCATTATCAGCCCATAATGGATATATTTAAGAAGCAATTAGTAGGCTTTGAGGCTTTGGTTCGTTGG
Organism: uncultured cyanobacterium; assembly: GCA_903887375.1. Classification (GTDB taxonomy): domain Bacteria; phylum Cyanobacteriota; class Cyanobacteriia; order Cyanobacteriales; family Microcystaceae; genus CAISPN01. Next base: position 39,807 of record CAISPN010000074.1, on the reverse strand, counting down.
CAACATCCAACTCGTGGATTGATATTACCTTCAGAATTTATTCCTATAACTGAAGAAACTGGTATGATTTTGCGCCTAGATGATTGGGTAATCAATGAATCATGTAGACAATTGTCCGATTGGAGAAATAGGTTTCCTAACCATTTTCCCTTAAAAATAAGTGTCAATCTCTCCGTGCAGGATCTGCGCGCTGCCAATTTGGTAAGTAGTATTGAAAGCTCTCTATCAAAAACTGGACTATCAGGCGATTGCATAACATTGGAAATTACTGAGAGTATGTTAATAGACAATATACATAAGACAATTGATTTGCTCAACCAGTTAAGAGAAAAGAATATACATATCAGTATTGATGATTTTGGAACTGGCTATTCCTCTTTGAAGTATCTTCATCTTTTGCCAGCTGATTATTTGAAAATTGACCGCTCTTTTGTTTCTCGCATGGCCGAGGAAAATCGGGATTATCAAGTTGTTAATACCATTATTAACCTGAGTAACCAACTCGGTGTAGCAGTTATAGCTGAGGGAATTGAAACAAATCAACAACTCAAATGGCTTGAAAAATTAGGCTGCGAATTTGGTCAGGGTTACTTTTTTTCCAAGCCTCTGCCAGCTAGTGAAATTGAACAACTGTTATTTCAATTCAATTAACTTCGAGTTGATAGTTTATCGGTTCTTTGGCTTGGGAGCTCAAAATAATCTCATAGTAGCCAGTCTCTGGAAGTGCTCCAGACCATTGGCCTTTAGAAGAGCTCTCCAGTAGATTATTCTTGCCTGTTGGACTATAGATGGAAAGTTGGATATCACTATTGGGTTGTAGATTGAATTGTACTTGTTTTCCTTGAGTTAGACGTATAGTATAGGCTTGTCCTTGTTCTGGCTGGAGAGTTCCTTGCAACTGGCTCGGTAGGGAATTTAATCTTTGATAATTTTCCCCGGCTTTTAATGAGAGTAGTTGAGAATAGATTAAAGCATCTCTAACTTGTTCAGAAGGTTGTCCTTGAAAATCTAGGCTACCGAACCATTTGCTATATTGCCCATCGGCTAAATTAAGCAAAGATCTACTACTTAGATGGAGCTGATTGACATCTAAAGACCAACGGGAAAGATCACTAGGGCTGTATTTACCTAGATTGTCGAGCGCTTGGGGCTTTAGAGTACTTAGATGATCCAACATTTCATTGGCCAGTTCATCCCATTGTTTTTGAGCAATGCTATCTCTAGTTTTATTTTTTTGCTCTGGAAAACGGTTATTAAAAACCTGATCCACCAAGGAGTTAAAAAAGTTCTCATCCGAGATTTTCAGACCCAATAGGCGCTGCTGAACTTTGCTATCAATAGTAATAGTCGGGCTCGGAGAATTCTCTGGTGCGGGCAGGTTATTGTGACTGTTAAGCCATGACTTGCCGGCCATCCAACCAAGTCTTCCTGCACCTAAACTCAATCCCAATACAAGAGCAAGCTTTCCTAGACAACCAAAAAGAGGATTGATTCTATTTGTTTTTTTAGCAGGAGCAATAACTACTGTTTGGCTTGGTGCTGGCTGATGATCTATATTCAAGCTCTCTATGCTCTTTAAAAGAGAACCAGCTGAGGAAAATTCCCCTTGGCGCATACTTGTAAGTAGCCTTGAGAGTTGAGCAGATGGTTCATCTTCTAAAAAGGAATTGGCCACCTCTGCCAAATTAACGATATCTTGAGCGCACTCTCTGGGATCTAGGCGAGCATTGGCAAAGTTTATAAGTACTGGCTTTTGCTGCTCACTATCTTCAATTAAGTTGGTTGAATTGAGATCTCCATGTGCTAAGCCTTTTTGATGGAGAAAATCTAAAACCAATAAAACCTCTTTAATTTTTTCTAGAACTTCCTGTTCACTGAGTTGATTTTCTTGGTTGCGGTATAGTTGAGCGAGCTCAGCATAGTTCAGACCATCTACATAATCTTCAACTAGATAGCCATACTCTCTTGCTTCTCTAAAGCCCTTAAAATATTCTCTAAATCGGGCTATTTGTGGATGCTCTAGTTGATATAGGATCTTGGCAGATTGTTGCAGAGCTCCATAGTTACTGGGGTATTCTTGTAATACGCACAGCTCATTGAATCTATATGTATCCTCGGCTATATAAACAGAACATCCTACTTTACCGGATAATCTTTTTTGGATGTTATAACGCCCATTGATTTTTAGCTCAGACATTTCTGCAGGGAATGAAAAATCGAAATCCATCTGATCATATCCCAATATCTTTATATTTTAGATTTAAGGCAAAAAGCAGCCCAAATAACAGGCTGCTAAAAATTAAAATATAAACTAATTGGCTATTTTGTAGAACGAACTTTTTTTCTAATCAACATTCCCAGTCCAAGAGCCAATGCGCCTCCAGCAGTTGTCATAGGCTCTGGAACATTGACAGAAGGTGCAGTCAAAGAGGCAGAAAAACTAACTGCATTACCAGAGCCACCTGCTTGGGTGAAAGAGAAAATAGCAGATGCTGAGTCATTGGGCAGAGCGCCTGTAGTATCAACAATAATACCATCATAATTTACAACTAAATCATTAGCACTGGTACTAGAAGTTGTGACTTTATTTGGGGTAAAAATAAATCGGTCAGCAGGAATAGTGCTAGAAGATATGGTGATACTAGGCAAAGTAGAGCCAACAGTCCAATTAGTTGAACTTAAATTGGCAAGTGAACCGGCAGCTACGCTTGAAAAATCTTTGGTTCCTTGACCAGTCTGAATTGGAGTACCAAGAGAGATTGTAGAGGCAGTAGAAAGACTAGAACCAGTATAAGTTGTAGTTCCAAAAGTTTGTAAGGTAACACTACCATTAATAGGAGCTGCCGCTTGAACTGCGCCGGCAAGACCTGTAGCCAATACTGAGCCTAACACCACGGAAGAAATCAGAGTTGTTTTCATTGAATTAATATATTCCGATTTACACTAAGTAAAATTACCTAAGCTGATAGCATTCGGTTTCAAAAAGTCTAGAATATATTCCGAAAAAAGTCAATAACTTTTTGTAAATAAGTTCAATGTTTCTTGTATTTGCATCATGGTAATGCAACAAAAATCCTTATAAAAAGACTATTACAGGTGTTTTTACAACAAAACATAAAGTTTTTTGGAATTTATTAAAAAACTTTATGTTTGATTTACTTGATTTGATTGAGTATGGTTTGTTAAATGTTTATTCAGTGTGATTGTTCACAAAAAAATTTTTAATTAGTCACAAAATTGACTAACTTACCAGGAACGACAATTACTTTAACAATGTTTTTTCCTTCTAGGTAACGCGAGGCAACTTCACTGTTGCGGGCATAGTCTTCTAGCTCTTGACGCGATAAGCCGGAAGGAACTGAGATTACAGCTCTGGTTTTGCCCATAACTTGAATAACTAGGTTTATTTCATCAACCTCTAGGGCACTAGGATCGTAAGATAACCATTTTTGCTGATGGATTGAATTTTTCTCACCAATCTGATGCCACAGATCTTCGGTGATATGAGGCGCAAAGGGAGCTAGAAGTGATAAAAGTGTTTTAATGCCTTCACTATAAATTGAAGAGCTCTTAGAGCGAAATTCAGCCAAGGCGTTACTGAGTTTCATCAATTCAGAGATGGCGGTATTGAATTGATATTCACCTTCTAAATCTTCAGATATTTCTTTAATAGCGGTATGAATCAATAATCTGAGGCCTTTTTCTTCCTTAGAGAGATTCTCAGAGGGAGCATTGTGATTTTTAATGGCTATATACTCTTGCACTAGACGCCATACTCGATTTAGAAATCTATATTGCCCCTCTACATCGGCGCCTTCCCACTCTAAATCTTTCTCTGGTGGGGCTTTAAAGAGAATGAACATTCTGGCTGTATCTGCTCCATATCTTGCCAAGATATCTAGCGGATCTACTCCATTGTATTTGGACTTAGACATCTTTTCATAAAAGACTTCTAGCGCTTCTCCTGTTTGTGGATCTTGGGGATTATTGGGATCAATTTGGCTAGCTGCTATATACTTGCCAGTTTTGGGATTTTTGTAAGTTAGCCCCTGGACCATACCTTGGGTCAATAGTCTTTTAAAGGGTTCAGCAAAATTTAAAAGTCCTCTATCTCGTAGGGCTTTGGTGAAAAAACGGGAATAGAGTAAGTGCAATATGGCATGTTCAATACCACCTACATATTGATCCACTGGTAACCAGTCATTGACAGCATTGGCAGCAAAAGGAAGTTCTTGATTGTGAGGATCGCTAAAACGCAGAAAATACCAAGAAGAGTCAATGAAAGTATCCATTGTATCGGTCTCTCTTTTGGCGGGAGCTTGACATTGCGGACAGGAAACATTTACCCAATCTTCAAGTTGGGATAAGGGGGAGGCACCTTTGCCAGTTAATTGAGCATATTTGGGCAATGTTACGGGCAAATCTTTGGCAGCAACACTACCGCATTTAGGACAGTGAATTATTGGTATGGGCGTACCCCAGTAGCGTTGTCGTGAGATTAACCAGTCTCTCAGGCGATATTGTACTCTTGCTTGTCCATAACCTTCGCTGTTGGCTTTAGCAATGATTTCATTTTTAGCCTTGCTAGAGCTCATCCCACTAAAAGGACCTGAATTTACTAAAATTCCAGCTTCTGTGAAAGCTTCTTTTAGTTCAATGTTCTGGGAAGATTCTGCCGGTACTATTACTACTTTTATAGGCTGTAAGTGGTTTTGGGCAAATTGGAAATCTCTAGTATCATGAGCCGGCACCCCCATGACCGCGCCAGTTCCATACTCATAAAGTACATAATCGGCTATCAAGATAGGAATAGTTTCTCCATTGAAGGGATTGATAGCAGTAGCTCCAGTTCTGACTCCTTTTTTGGGACTATCTTCTTTAGTTCTCTCTAGCTCGCTGCTTTTTTTTACCTCGGCTACAAAATCTTCAACGATTTTTTGATTCTCTATCGTAGTGATTTTTTCGGTCAAGGGGTGCTCTGGTGCTAGAACTAAATAACTAACCCCATAGACAGTATCAGGCCTAGTGGTAAAGACCCCTATTTTTTCGGTTGAGCCAACAATGGGAAATTCCAGATATGCCCCAACAGACTTGCCGATCCAGTTGGCTTGCATCAACTTGACTCTTTCAGGCCAATCAGTCAATAGTTCAAGATCATTGAGTAATTCTTCAGCGTAGTCAGTAATTTTTAGAAACCACTGTCTTAACAATTTGCGCTCTACCTGGGCTCCCGAGCGCCAAGACTTTCCTTCACTATCAACCTGCTCGTTAGCCAAGACAGTTTGATCTACTGGGTCCCAATTGACATAGGCTTCTTTTTGATAAGCTAGACCAGCTTGGTAAAGTTGTAAAAATAGCCATTGTGTCCATTGGTAATAATCGGCAGAACAAGTAGCAATTTCATATTTCCAGTTAACTGATAGTCCCAATTGCTGTAGAGTCTGCTTCATATGACCAATATTTTGATAGGTCCAGCTCTCCGGTGAGATGCTCCTCTCGATGGCCGCATTTTCGGCAGGCAAGCCAAAAGCATCCCAACCCATAGGATGGAGTACCCTATAACCTTGCATTTTTTTCAGGCGAGCAATCACATCTGTGATCACATAGTTGCGTACATGCCCCATATGTAAATTGCCTGATGGATAGGGAAACATAGATAGGGCATAGAACTTTGGCTTATGGCTTTCATCTTGCTCTGAGGAAAGATCCCAATTTTTTTGCCAACTTTTTTCAATTTCGAGAGGTTTGTATTGACGCTCCACCAGAAAAACTCCAATGACTCTATCTATAATTATTTATCTCTATTCATTTTGCCAGATGATTGGCAGAATATTTTGATACCTTAGCTTTTTGGCAATAACCCTTGATCTCCTTGGCAGCTTGGGATATTCTGAAAACTGGTTCACAATTAACAGTTTTTATCTTGATATCAGTATAAAAATAGATTTTAGGTATGACATTGTCTCAAATGTAAATGCACTATCCAATTATCTATTTGTCAAAGAGCAATCAAAAAAGTACTTACCGACTATGTTAGAAGTGATAACCCAACCGCCATCAGTAGCACAAAATACACCAGATACTAAGCCAGCAATCTTAGTAATTGGTGGTGCTGAAGATAAGGTGAACTTCCGTGAAATTCTGAGCGCCTTCTGGTCTCGTTCTGGTGGAAGTGAGTCGGTTTTGGCGATTGTTCCTTCAGCTTCTAGAGAGCCTGCGATTCTTGGTGGCCGATATGAGTCTATATTCAATGAAATGGGTTCTAAGGATATCAAGGTTCTCGATATTAGAGATCGCAGCCAAGGAGAAGATCCTCAATTTAGGGAATACATCGAAAGATGTACTGGTATTTTTCTCACTGGAGGAGATCAATTGCGCCTTTGTGGACTCCTTTCCGAAACAACGATTCTAGAACGTATTCGTCAAAGAGTTCACTTAGGTGAGGTGACTTTAGCTGGTACTAGTGCTGGCGCAGCTGTGATGGGCCAGCACATGATAGCAGGGGGAGGTTCTGCTGAATCCCCAAATCGCTCACTAGTTGAACTGACTACTGGTTTAGGCATGATACCAGAGGTGATTGTGGATCAGCATTTTCATAATCGCAATAGAATGGCCCGTCTTCTTAGTGCAGTCTGCGCCTATCCAGAACGCCTAGCTATTGGAATTGATGAAGATACCTGCGCTATGTTTGAAAGAGATGGCACTGTTCGTATATTGGGTAAAGGGACTGTTACTTTTGTTGATGCTAGAGAAATGTCTTATACCAATCGGGATGAAGCTGGCACTCAAGACCCTTTGAGTCTTCATAACTTGAGACTTCATGTTCTCTCTCGTGGTGATGTTTACCATATAAACAAAAATTTGGCTCTGCCCAAAAATAACACGACTAATGACCAAAATTGTCCACTGTAGACAGTCTAACTGGACTTTTGAAAACTAATATTATTATTTTCTAACCGCTATCTGCGAGCTCCCCTAGTGAAAAAACTATGAAAATTCTCAAAACTCAGACCCTAAGAGGACCCAATTACTGGAGTATTAGACGCAATAAGTTAATTATTATGCGTCTTGATTTGGAGGATTTGTCCCAGAAACCCAGTGGCAATCTACCTGGTTTTGCAGATTCACTGGTCAAGCTATTGCCGATTTTGGAAGAGCATTTTTGCTCACCAGGTTACCGCGGAGGCTTTCTAGAAAGGTTAAAAACCGGTACTTACATGGGGCATATAGTCGAACATGTCGCACTATCTCTACAAGAAATGGCTGGGTTAAATGTTGGTTTCGGTCGCACTAGAGAAACGAGTACGCCAGGGGTCTACAATGTCGTTTTTGAATACGTAGATGAGCAGGCTGGACGCTATGCCGGCAGAGCTGCTGTGAGAATATGCAGAAGTATTGTAGATACAGGAGAATATCCCGAAAAAGAATTAGCTAAAGATCTAGAAGATATCAGAGATCTTTGCGCAGCAGCAGCTTTAGGTCCAAGTACTGAAACTATTGTCGAAGAAGCTCAAGCTAGGAAAATCCCTTGGATGCCTCTTAGTAGCAGAGCAATGATCCAATTGGGCTATGGGAGCAAGCAAAAAAGACTACAGGCAACCTTAAGTCAACAGACTGGCATATTGGGCGTTGAGTTGGCTTGTGATAAAGAGGGGACAAAAACAATTCTCAAAGAAGCCGGTATACCAGTGCCACTAGGTACTGTGATTCAGTATCAAGAAGATTTAGCAGAAGCGATTGAAGAGGTAGGGGGCTATCCGATTGTTATTAAACCCCTTGATGGTAACCACGGAAGGGGTATCACCATCAATATCACCTCTTTTGATGATGCTCAAGAGGCTTATACTCTAGCTAGCGCCGCCTCAAAGACTCGCTCAGTTATTATAGAGCGTTACTATCGAGGTAGTGATCACCGCGTTTTAGTAGTCAATGGTAAAGTTGTTGCCGTTGCCGAAAGGGTTCCAGCTTTTGTCAAAGGTGATGGAAAATCCACCATAGATCAATTGGTTGAAATTACCAATGCCGATCCTAATAGAGGTGATGGCCATGATAATATTCTGACCAAAATTACTATTGATAGGACTTCTCTAGGAGTCCTACAAAAACAGGGTTATAAGCTAGATAGTGTTCTTGCAAAAGATGAAATAGCCTATCTCAAAGCCACAGCAAATCTCAGTACAGGTGGGATAGCAATAGATCGCACAGATGAGATTCATCCAGAAAATATTTGGATTGCCCAAAGAGCAGTCAAGCTTATCGGCCTGGATATTGCAGGTATTGATATTGTTACACCTGATATCAGAAAGCCTATAAGGGAGGTAGATGGAGTAATTGTAGAAGTCAATGCTGCTCCTGGCTTTCGTATGCATGTCGCACCTAGCCAAGGTAAACCGCGCAATGTAGCAGGGGCCGTGCTCGATATGTTGTTCCCAGATGAAGATTCTGGTCGTATTCCCATTATTGCCATCACTGGTACTAATGGCAAAACTACTACATCTCGTTTAATTGCTCATATTTTTACCCAGTCTCAAAAGGTTGTCGGCTTCACTACAACTGATGGAATTTATCTAGGAAAATATTTAGTAGAGCAGGGAGATAACACTGGACCGCAAAGTGCCTCAGTAATTCTCAAAGATCCCACTGTTGAAGTTGCTGTTCTAGAATCTGCTCGCGGTGGAATTCTCAGATCTGGCTTGGCTTTTGACCAATGTGATGTCGGTGTAGTGCTCAATGTTGCAGCAGATCACCTTGGGTTAGGTGATATAGATACCATTGAACAGATGGCTAAGGTCAAGTCAGTCATTGCTGAAACTGTTGGGACTGATGGCTATGCAGTCCTCAATGCTGAAGATCCTTTAGTTGCGGCTATGGCTCAAAAAGTTAGAGGAAAAGTAGCTTATTTTAGCCTTACTAAAGATAATCCAATCATAAAAGAGCATCTATTATCTGGAGGTACTGCTGCTATTTATGATCAAGGAAACTTATCTATATACCAGGGTGATATTCAATATGTGATTGATTCGGCAATCAATGTTCCTGTGACTATCAACGGTATGGCTCCTTTTATGATTGCCAATGCGCTGGCTGCTTGTCTGGCAGCCTATGTGCAAGGAGTAGATATTTCCACTATCAAGATGGGGGTAAATAGCTTTAAGCTTTCTGAAGAACAAACCCCCGGAAGGATGAACTTGTTCGATATGGGCAGCTATAACATCTTGCTTGACTATGCTCACAATCCAGCTGGATATGAGGCCGTTGGGGGCTTTGTCCAAAACTGGAGTTCTGGAGAGAGAATTGGGATAGTAGGCGGACCTGGAGATCGTCGCGATGAAGATCTTATCGAACTAGGAAAGCTTTCAGCTACAATGTTCAACAAAATTATTATCAAAGAGGATCTAGATAGAAGGGGCAGAGAGATTGGAGAAGTTGCTGATCTTATAGCTAAAGGAATCCTTTCTGTTAAGCCAAAAGCTGATTATCAAATAATTTTAAATGAAATAGAAGCTCTTCAAATTGCTGCAAGTAAAATAGAGCAAGGTGGTTTGATTGTCATTTTCCCAGAAAGTGTCACCCAGGCCATTAAAGCAATCAAAAATAGCCCAGGTTATATCGCTCAAGAATAATTCATGGAGAAATATATGAGTATAGAAATACTCAAAAAAAATGTGCTGGAAACTGTACGCAAACCAGCACCGCGCTATCGTGTCTTGTTGCATAATGATGATCACAATAGTATGGAACATGTAGTCCAAGTGTTGATTCAGACCATTGCTGGAATGACTCAGCCTCAAGCGGTAGATATCATGATGGAAGCTCATTTAAATGGACTTGCTTTGGTGATAGTATGCGCTTTGGAACATGCAGAGTTCTATTGTGAGACTTTAAGAGGTCATGGACTTACTAGTACTATAGAGCCTGATGATTAAAATACTTTGAAAGTAAATCTAGAAAATATAAGTAGGTTTTCTTTAATAGCAAGGGTACTTTTATTTATATTGCTCTTGCTATTGTTCTGGCTGCCTTTTGCTATACCTATTAGCCTGTGGTTTGCCAAAGATCCCAACTTGGTGGCTATTTTGACTATGTCTCTATTGGGGCTCGAGTTCTTGTTGCTGCTCAATTTGTGGAGTAAGTTTATTTACAATATTCCTAATGGGTTTCAGTACTATGGCTGGGAATGGACTTCCTCCAACTTGAACAATTTACTCAAGGGTTTGAGTATAGGATTCTTGTTCTGTATATCTCTTTTTATTGTGGAATCGCTCTTTGGTTGGTTAGAAATTAAGAGCGATTCTAGTGGAAATTTAGCAATAGTTGTGGCACAGGGATTATTCTCAGCTCTGGCTGTTGCTTTTTTTGAAGAGCTCTTTTTTAGAGGGTGGCTTTTGAAAGAACTAGAGAAAAACTATAGCCAATTGAGCTCGCTTTTGGTGGATTCTTTAATCTTTGCTATTTTACATTTTATCAAGCCTCTAGCTGCAGTAGTTAAGACCTTTCCCCAATTTCCTGCTTTATTTTTGCTGGGGATGATTTTAGTTTGGGCCAAGCGCTCGAGTAGAGATAGGCTGGGTCTGCCAATGGGTATACATGCTGGTTTAGTTTGGGGTTACTATATTTTGAATGTTGGGCAGCTGTTATCTTACAAGCCAGATGTCCCGGATTGGCTAACTGGCATCAATCATAATCCTCTTTCCGGGGTAATGGGTCTTTTGTTTCTAACTCTGCTAGCTCAAATTATGCAAAAAAAGAGTAAATTTCCTTATTGAATCTTAGAAAAAGATCTTAAAAAAGTTTACATAAAGCTGTAAAATTATTATCTATTCCTACTCGCAACAATAATGGATGGTTTTCCCTGGCTCACTGCCCTAGTTCTGTTTCCACTTTTTGCCGCTTTGTTCGTTCCCCTGCTACCAAGCAAAGATAATAACGCAGTTCGTTGGTACGCTCTTGGGGTAGGCATTACAGAATTCATTACCATGTGTTATGTTTTCTGGAAATATTATGATCCTACTAATGCTGAATTTCAGCTAGTTGAAAAATTTACTTGGCTTCCACAATTAGGGCTGAGCTGGGTAGTTTCTATTGATGGTCTCTCTGTTCCTCTATTGCTGCTTGCCTCTCTGGTAACGACACTTTCGATGTTTTCTGCTTGGCAGGTAGACCGCAGACCGAGGCTTTTCTACGCGATGATGTTGATACTCTATTCTGCGCAAATTGGAGTATTCGTAGCTCAAGATCTGCTGTTGTTTTTCATTATGTGGGAAATCGAGCTAGTTCCTGTCTATGTCCTAGTTTCGATTTGGGGTGGACAGAAGCGGGGCTATGCTGCAACTAAGTTTTTGTTATATACCGCCATCGCCTCAATTTTCATTTTGATTGCTGCTTTAGCTATGGCTCTTTGGGGTAACAATCTGACTTTTGATATAGCAGAGCTTGGACTTAAGCAATTTCCCTTAACCTTGGAGTTGTTTTTGTATGCTGGATTGTTGATAGCTTTTGGGGTAAAACTTGCTATATTTCCTTTACATACATGGCTACCAGATGCTCATGGTGAAGCATCTTCACCTGTTTCAATGGTGCTAGCTGGAGTTTTGCTAAAAATGGGTGGCTATGGTTTAATTCGTCTGAATATGGAACTGCTGCCCAATGCGCATGTCTATTTTGCTCCAGTTTTGGCTATTCTAGGTGTGGTCAATATAGTCTACGGCGCGCTCAATTCCTTTGCCCAGACAAATATGAAGCGTCGTCTAGCTTTTTCTTCTATTTCCCATATGGGTTTTGTTCTTTTGGGCATCGCCTCTTTCAGCGATCTAGGAGTAAATGGCGCAATGCTACAAATGATCTCACATGGATTGATTGCCTCGGTTTTATTTTTCCTAGCGGGTGTCACCTATGATCGTACTCATACGATGATCATGAGCAAGATGGGTGGCATTGGCCAAGCTATGCCCAAGGTCTTCGCTCTTTTTACTATGGCCGCTCTGGCTTCTTTGGCTATGCCTGGAATGAGTGGATTTGTTGGGGAAATTTCTGTTTTTCTGGGTATGGCTACTACGGAGATATATAGTTCAACTTTCCGTACTGTCACAATCTTCCTTTCTTGCGTTGGACTGATTCTCACGCCTATATATTTACTCTCAATGCTCAAAGAAGTATTCTATGGCTCAGCTGAGATGGCTTGTGATATTATTCCTTCTTGTGATTTAGAAGATCTAGAGCTGAAAAATCTGGGAAATCAGCAAGCGGCTTGTTTTGGAACTGATTGTCTTTTGCCTGAGCAATCCAAGTTCAATGATGCTAATGCCCGGGAGATATTCATTTCTTTGGTTTTCCTAACTATGATTGTGGTGATAGGGTTATATCCTAAATTGGCAACTCAACTTTATGACGCCAAGACAGTGGCTGTCAATGCGCAAGTTAGCCAATCCTACCACCAGCGCAATCTGGCTATCAATAGTGTTAGCCTGGTTCAACAATCGAGGCTATAAAAATTAAAGAGTTGGTTTGCTTTTCTCTCAATATGCAGACAAAAGGCCGATCAGCTCTAAAAACAAAGGGCTCTTGGCTAGCAGGCATGGCCATTGCTTTAATTCCAATGGAGGTGACTGCTGCAGCTTCGCTCCCTTCTTCATTGACCTCCAGATAGGTTTTATGCAGTACCTCACTGACATAGACTTTAGTATTGGTAAGTCCAGAAAAATCAGCTTGATTGGCATTAAAGGCTGAGCTCATCCCCAAATTGGTTAGTACACTATTGAGTGTATTTTGATATTCAAGTTTGAAACGGGGAATTTTGACAACACCTTTTCTTTTTCCTACTTGAGAGCTCCAGCGCTGCCAGTTTTCTAAATTAAATTGTCCTAAAAAAGAAGTAAAGTCAATATTTTTTTTGGGTAGGAATATATCTAAAGCCAGATCCTGGTCATCATAGGGTAAGCTAACTAGTTGCAAAAGCTCGTTTTCCCAATACCAATAGTCTCCTTCTCTAGACATTAAGGGAACTTGTTTAGCTTGACCATTTAAAAGAAAAAAGGGCTGGTTTTGAGTCAAATTACTATCAAAAGTTTTTGCCCAGATCCCTTTGAAATATATAGCGTTGATTAGGATCATCACCTGATCGCTAGAGAGCCTATCGATAATTTTAGTGATTTTGTTGTTGGTTTTTCTGGCTACCCATTCATTGATGGCAACTGGGCTTTGAGGATTACTAAAATCTAAGTTGGTAATCTGCGCGCCGTAGGAATAACCAAGAGAATCGACATAACTTGTTTTGAGAGCGATCCCATATCTAACCCAAAGTGAATTGGCAATTGAAAGAATATTATTGCCTCGGGCTTTACTGAGGATCTTTTGCAGCTTTAGGTTATCGCGGTTAAAGGTATCTAGATCCAGGTCTTGTTTCTCTAGAAGTAGTTGCTTGATCTGCTTTTGAGTAGTACCTTTGGCGCCATTGTAGAGCAAAGATAGGGCTAAAAATATACTAGTAGGCGAGATGATTACATTGCCTTTTAATCCATCTTGGTTGATTGCACTGAATAATTTCAGGGCAAATTGGGCTTGGGTATTTTTAGACATGGTGGAGTAAGCCTTCGAAGAGAAAACAAAGGAAAAAAGAGAGAGAAAAAATGCTGAAATTGCGGCTCTTCTGTTCATTTTTGTATTTACATATCATATATATTGCATATGATAGTAGTTATTGATTTTTTTGGTGATTTTTAGTTAGAGCTAATCTTCTTGATATTGCTTAAAAAGCAACCTGGCCCATAATGTTGATTTCCATAATAAGTATAAACTGGTAGCAGAAAGTATGCTTCCGAAAATAGTACTAATTCCAGTTTTGGAGAATTGGACAAGCCGCTCATTAAATTGATCAGCATTATTTTTATGCATATTTTGCCTCAATTTTTCCAAAGGAGCTTTAATTTCTTGTTTTAATTGATCTATATTTTTAGTATTGCTTAAAGTCTTTTGGGGATTAATTCTTTTAGCTATAGCTATTAATTGTTCAGGCGAATTGGACTGTTGAATACGCTTGTCAAGTCGCTCTAATTGTGTATCAATTTTACTGTCTTGCAAAATGCGATCATTATTGATGAAATAGGAAATATTAGAAGTATCGTAGATTGACAGGGGAATCATCACCAAATAGGATATAGCCACTGCTAAAGATAACCAGGAAAAGAAATTTAATAGCCTAGCTTCACTATAACTAATTAGACTACCTTCTCTGTAATAGAAGATAAAGACAAAACCAAGCAAAATCCACCATATTTGATCCACAAGCTGCCCAACAACAGAAAATTCCCACTGTGAATCAAACAAATGAACTGGTATAAGCGTTTTTAAAAATATAAACAGCGAAAATCCCAAAAAGAAATAGCCAATTTTGCGAATTAAAGAAGCAATCTCTTCACTTACTTCCTGAGGAATATCGTTCTCATCTTTTTCATTGTTATATCTTGATTTAGTTTGTTTAGACATTAAGCTGCATCTTTATCTTTTTGCTCTCTCCATTTTCTCACACCCGCTGCTCCCATACCCAGTAAAGCTAAAGGATGAATTTTCTCTTTGCGCTTAATAGAAACTATAGAATTTAATTTTGCTTTACGACGCTTGAGTTGTCTTAGTCCCATAAAAATAGGCACACCTAAAGCGGCACCTTGGAGAGGGTTAAAGTCAAAGGGAATGTCCGTAGACGTTGAAGAGGTCTGCCCTACCCTCAGAGATTGTCCTGGCACACTCTCGTAATAGTCTTGTGTAATGCTCACAGTATCTCCTGAAGCTTCCCATCTGGCCCACCCATAAGTGTGGGGCTAGTAAGGGAAGTTTTAATATCCTTAAACATGATGTAGCCATGTTGGCTGCCAACGAATTGAGCTTGGTATGTATTGGCTGGAATTCTCAGGAGATTCGCCTTGCCAGTGTTATGACTCCCAAAGAAAAGAGCAACATCAGCGCCAGTACTTGCTGCAGCAAGGAAGCGCACTTGGTTAGAACTTGCAGAAACATTCGCCGTGCGGCCAAAAAGAACAGAAGCGTCACCTGGGGATAAAAATCCACTTAACGACCCTCCGAGGTTGGTATTGTGGGTGGAGGCGTCTATGGACCAAGCAACATGGTTGTACCCCAGGAAAGACAAGCTGAGGGACGCTGTCCCCCCTTGCACGATGTTCGCATTGGCTTTATTATTCAATTGTGTGACGCCGAGGATTGCTAGACTAGCGGAAGTTGCTGTTTTTGTCCATTTGTTGTTAGGCATAAATAAAAATAATAGATTTTTATCTAAATCTTAACCTATTTAAGACAATAAATAACCCATTTTCCTCAATCCCGAATCCCACAAGGGGCGAGGGACTTTGAAGATTGTCAATAAACCTCGATAAATAGACAGTAACTCTAGGTATTTTCATCAATTAGTTTCTAATTTATCAATCTCTTGTTGAATAATTTCTAGATCTAGTTCGAGTGCAGTAGCTATTTGCTCTGGAGATAGACCTAGCTTTAAAAGACCAGGTATTGATTTAAGTTTTCCCTCAAGTAATCCTTCAAGTTTTACATCTTTATAGAATTGGGTTTGTTGCCATTCGCTTAGTCCAAACATCTCTTCTAACTCCTTGTTGCTCTTTTTGGGAAATTTATAAACTATTATCTTCTCAATCAGTTCAATAATATTTCTTTGGAGTGTATTATCTACAATGGTTTCTTTGGCTTTTGTAGTCAATAACTGCACCTTTTCGGGAATAGTATCTTTTTCACAAGCTACTAATAAATCTATGATACCCAATCCTATGGTAGTTGGTTCTATCTCATCTAGATAGATAATTTTGATGAGATTTTGTTGAAAAAGAGGTGCGTATTCTGGAGGGATCTGGGACTCTAAGGCACGTTTTGCCCAAAGTACGACACCTTGCCAAGACTGATTGGGTCTGTATTGTCCAAGATACATATATATCTCAGTTACTAGCCTATAGTAAAAATCAGTATCTCTTTGAAACTGTACTTCTACAAAATAGATGGGATAGTCTTTCGCTCTGTCGAAAATCAAACCATATCTTTATCTTTTTGACCTCTCTACCTCAATACACCAGCAGCTCCCATACCAACAAGAGCTACTATTGCTATATTGAATATTAATTGTGTAATTTTTAAAAGTCGTGATTAAACCATTAACTCAAAATGAACTTACCAATGCCTTGGCTGGACTTAAAGATTGGCAAATTATAGATGGCAAACTTCATCGAGACCTCAAATTTAAATCTTTTGTTGAAGCTTTTGGCTTTATGAGCAGCATTGCTATAGTAGCTGAATCTCAAGGACATCATCCAGAGTGGTTCAATGTCTATAACCGCGTTACCATTGACCTTGTTACTCATGATGCAGGTGGAATTACAGACAAAGATACAGAACTAGCTAGCATAATCAATGAGCTAGCGAAAAAATTCAACTAGAACTATTCCCAAAATCAACCAAAGCCAAAAACAACTGCGCATTAGTTTAAGCGAATATTCTATTTTTGCAGGAGAGATAGATTCTAGAGGATCACCTAGCAGGGGCTTATATTTTTTCACTCCTTGGTAATTATTGCTACCACCAAGTTGAACATTAACAATAGCAGCGTAGACAGCTTCGCTCCAGCCTGAATTGGGGCTAGGATCTTGGGGGGCATCTCTTATGCAGATTTTTAAAACCCTTCTAGGCTCTCTTGAGATTAAGGCTAAAGTTAGCGCAGTCAATCGAGATGGTATCCAGGTGAGATAGTCTTCCAAGCGAGCACTAAACCAACCAATATAAGTATAGGGTTCTCTCTTGTAGCCAATCATCGAGTCCAAAGTGCTTGCGGCTTTGTAAGCTAAAGCTAAAGGAACTGGACCAACTCCGGGAATCAAAGATCCTAGCAAAGCGTAGAAAAGCGGGCCAGTCACTCCATCGGGAGTATTTTCTGCAATTGTCTCTAACAGAGCGCGGTAAATTTCATCTTTAGTAAGATCGATAGTGTCTCTGCCTACATATTGAGCCAAACTCTTGCGCATTTGAGCTAATGAGCTATCTTTTGAGAGTACCTCTTGCGCCGCATCAGCCAAAGATTTGGTAGCAAAACAACTAGCCAAGATGACGCTAGAGGTAGCTATTGCTAAATATGGAGAAATCAACTCAGACAGTTTGACCAACCAAAAGCCTACTAGTCCACTGCCTATAACTATCACCAAATTTAACAAAGCGCCTAGTAAACGACGATATTGTTTTTTAGAAGTGATAGCCAAAGACCAAATTTTACCTTGGTCAATTAAAGATCCAATAACCATAGTCGGATGCAGCCATGTTTTGGGATCTCCTATCAGATGATCTGCTAGCCCAGCTAATAAAAGCACCCAAGAGGTATTCGAGAAAAAGTGAAATACACTCACTGCTATGTATTGTTAAGACGTTGAGATTTTTAGCACAAGAAAATACTCTACTGCGATACTACATTGACATACTCCCCGCCGTGAACGGCTAGGATTCTTGTTCCCAGCTCACAGAAGCCCGCTTGCTATATCTGGTTGCCCTTCAATAGTAGAGACGGTCTTCTCCCCAAGCTTTCCCTCTTGCGAGGCAGATTCCCTATGCCCTAGGGTACTGTTTTGCCATTCGATGCCTAGAGTATTCATCCCTTACCTTTAGATCTTCATAGACAATCACATCGTTAGAGTGAACTACGCATCGGGCTTGTTTAATTGCCCAATCTTTACGCTGCCTTTGAACTTTTAGATGGAGTTTACCTAGTTGTTTCCTTGCTTTGTGATAGTTGTTCGACCGCGGTTTAGCGCCCTTGACGAACCTCTTGCTTAA
Organism: uncultured cyanobacterium; assembly: GCA_903887375.1. GTDB lineage: Bacteria > Cyanobacteriota > Cyanobacteriia > Cyanobacteriales > Microcystaceae > CAISPN01. Next base: position 21,978 of record CAISPN010000074.1, on the reverse strand, counting down.
CTTGCGCTGCGCTTTTTTAAGGCGTTTTTCAGACTGTCTTAGATACTCTGGATATATTACAGCGTTGCCGTTTTGGTCTTTAGTGAAATACTTTAAACCCAAATCTAATCCGACTACCTTCCCTGTATATGTACCTACCTCTTTACGTTCTGCATCAAAGCAGAATTGAGCATAGTATCCATCAGCCCTGCGAACTATCCTCACTCTGTTTATCTTTAATCTAAATAGATCTTCCCTTATTTGTTTGTTGCAGTATAGAGATAATGTACCTATCTCAAAACCATCCGTGAAAGTGATAGACATACAATCATCAGATAGTTCCCAGCCTGATACCTTGTACTCTAGAGAGCGACAATGTTTCTTAAACTTTAGCTAAGTCCTTTTAGTAGCTTAGCTTCTCCGGTTATCATGGATTTATTTTATCAGGATATAAACTAGATAAATATTAAAATGATTTCAAGAGGAAGTCGCCCTGAAGTGCGAGGCTTTTAGCCATTTATTTGGTAAAATTACAACACAGACCAATCAAACCCTCAAATGCCTCGTACAAGAAAACTTCTTTCTATTGGACACTCGTATGTCGTTGCTTTGAATCGACGTCTGGTCAATGAGATGTCCTTACTTGGCAAAGTTGAGTGGGATGTCACTGCGGTTGCCCCTAACCTTATGTATGGCGACCTGAGACCATTGCAACTGGAAAGTGATCCAAGCGAGATCTGCCGACTCGAAGGGGTACCAGTATACAACAGTGGAAGAATCCACATTATGAGCTATGGTTGGCGCTTGCGGGAAATAATGCAACAAAACTGGGATATAGTGCATTGCTGGGAAGAGCCCTACATACTAGCTGGCGCTCAGCTTGCTTGGTGGATGCCACAAAATATTCCTTTAATCTATAGAACTGCCCAAAGTAAATCTAAAAACTATATACCTCCATTTAACTGGCTTGAGCAGTATTCTATGAATCGCGCAGCAGGTTGGATTTGCTCTGGAAATACTGTATATGATGCCCTAAAAGATCGCCAAGGTTATGCCAAACCAATGAGATTGATACCTTTGGGAGTCGATATTAAGCACTTTAGTCCTTCTAGGGTAGATGGTCAGAAAATTCTTCATTTACTTAATTGGGATGATTCCGATATACCGGTAATTGGCTATCTGGGTAGACTTGTACCGGAAAAAGGACTACCTTTGTTGATGAATGTGCTTGAGCGTTTGGAAACTCCTTGGCGAGTATTGTTTGTAGGTACTGGAGCAATGGAATCGCAATTGCAAACTTGGGCAAAACTACATCCTAATCAAGTGAGAATATGCACAGATGTTCGACACAATGATGTTGTCAACTATCTCAATGCAATGGATATTCTAGTGGCTCCAAGCCAGAGCGCAAAAAATTGGCGCGAACAATTTGGCAGAATGTTAATTGAAGCTTTTGCCTGTGGTATTCCTGTAATTGGTAGTGACAGTGGAGAAATTCCCTATGTGATTGGGCAATCAGGAATTGTTGTTGGAGAAAAAGATGAAGCAGGCTGGGTCAAAGCAATTTCTGAGCTATTAACCAACCCAAGTAAAAGAGAACAACTGAGCAAAGAAGGTCTAGAAAAAGTTCATAGTGAATTTAGCTGGGAGATTGTTGCAAGAAAATATCTTGACTTTTTCAGTGAAATTATCGAAACAACTACATCACAATAGAAAAATGAAAATCACAACAATAGTGCCTCGTTTACCACCAGCTATTGATGGATTGGGCGACTATGGCTTTATCCTGGCCAAAAGATTATGGCAAGATTTTGCTCTAGAGAGTGAATTTATTGTAGGAGATCCTCTTTGGACCGGAGAAAAAATGTTGGAAGATTTTCCAGTGCACAAAGTAGAGATAAGATCCTCAAATAGTCTCCTTAAATTACTACCTAAAGCAATTCCAGAAAGAAATATTGTTCTTCTTCATTATGTTGGCTATGGCTATGCCAAACGTGGTTGTCCAGTATGGTTGGTAGATGGGCTTGAAAGGTGGCGAAAAGAAAGCCCAAATTCTTTTTTAGTTACCATATTTCATGAAGTCTATGCCTATGGTCCAATCTGGAACAGTCAATTTTGGACCTCACCATTGCAAAGAAACATAGCAAAGCGCCTAATTGTTCTTAGTAATCAATATTTAACAAGTAATAGATTATTTGCCCAGAGAATCAGCCAATTGGTTGGGGAGAAACATCAGCAGCTTCTTCCAGTTAATCCAGTTTTTTCCAATGTCGGTGAGCCTCATCATCCAAGCCAATTATGCAATCGCAAGCGCCAATTGGTAGTTTTTGGTGGAGTCGGTTGGCGCAGCAAAGTATATGATCAATCAAGAGCTTTTCTCGAGCAAACCTGCGTTCAGTTAAAAATTGAAGAAATACTAGATATTGGTGCGCCGCTGAATTTAGCAATAAGCTCTATTTCTGGTATTCCCATAAAATTTCTAGGCAAAAGATCCCCCCAGGAAATTAGTGAATATCTCTCAAATGCCATGGTAGGTTTTTTTTACTATCCAAATCAATTCTTAGCTAAATCAGGAGTATTTGCGGCTTACTGCGCCCATCGTTTATTGCCTGTATGTGTATCAGAGCGCGCTGAGGATGAAGATGGGCTAGAGGCAGGCAAGCACTATTATCTGGCAGATACTGCTCTAGAAGCGGTAAATATATCCCTAGAGCAGACGATTGCAGACAACGCTTATGACTGGTACCAAAATCATAGCTCTCAAGCCCAAGCTCGCAATCTCTACCAATATCTCAATCCAATCTAGTTGAGAGCTAATATGAGATTTTATTAAGAATTGTAAACGTTATACAATATGCCTATAGATTCAAAAGCATGGAGCGCAAATGACTGCTATTTCCTTTGTTAAAGAGAATAAAGATATTATAGTAGCCCAAGGGGCTAACCTAAGAGAAAAAGCTATCCAAAATGGTATAGATATCTATACTCTAAGTGGTAAGTTGATGAACTGTGGCGGTGCTGGACAATGCGGAACCTGCATTGTGGAAGTAGTTGAAGGAATGGAAAATCTCTCACCAAAGACAGATTTTGAAAAACGTAAACTCAAAAATAAACCCGAAAATTTTCGTCTAGCTTGTCAGACTATCGTCAATGGACCGGTGGTTATTAAGACAAAACCCTAGACAGTTTGGGCATATCCTGACTTAAAATAGCAAAAAAAGAGGTCTAGAGCTGTCCAATGACTAACCCGCCGCCATCATCCCCAGAAGCAACTAAAACCTTTAAAGGTCAAAAATGCATAGGATTGTTGGCTGGCTTTTTTGTTGTTGCTGGGGCGGGCTATTTTTATGGCAAAAATTTTATAAATAACCAGTTATCTCCTTTAATTTCCAAAGAACTATCTAATATATTCAACAGGCCTGTCAAGATAGGGCAATTAAAAGGAATATCTTTAAATCATCTAGAATTTGGGGCTAGTCAAATCTTACCCACCCAAAATGATCCTGCCCAAATTACAATACCCAAGGTTATTGCTACTTTTGATCCTTGGCAGGCTTTAACTGAAAGAAGACTTGAAATAAATGTAGAAGCCTTTAATCCAGAGGTTTATCTAGAGCAATCTACCCGGGGAGATTGGTTAATTACCCCCCTAACACTTCCTGCCCCTGGAAAAAATGATCTAATCAAGCCGGAATTTAAAACTCTGCATATTGATCAAGGTAAAGTCATACTCCGAGCAAGAAATTCCCAAAACCTTCTCAATCCACCACTGCAGTTAAATATAAAAAATGGTCAATTGCAATTAAAAACAGATAAAGATTCTGTAATTGACTATAATCTATCAGCTTTTATAGGTAAAGGAAATCTGCAACTTAGCGGCACTAGTAATCTCAATAGCAATCTGAGCAAAATCAAGTTAACTAGCTCTAACTTACCTGCTCAGCAAATAGCTAAATTACTTCCTGTTTCTCTTGCTCTAACATCAGGAGAATTAGCAAGCGATTTACAGGTTGAATTTCAGCCTAATCAGCCGTTTGTCTTAGCTGGCAGCGCTCAGATTTCTCAGGTAATGGCAAAATTGCCCCAACTTGCCGAACCAATCAGTAATATTCAAGGCGCAGTTAAATTTGTTGACTCAAGTGTAGTCCTAGGTGATGGAATAACAGCAGAATTTGGCAATATAAAATCTAAAATAAACGGTATTGTAGATTTAGTTAATGGCTATAACTTAACTCTCCAGAGTGAGCCATTTGTTTTGAAAGATACCCTAAATACTCTGAAAATTAAAGTATCCCCATTAAAAATTAAAGGCAGCGCTCAAGCCCAAGTCAAAGTAACTGGAGAGCTCAATGCACCCGAACTAGTCCTTTCATTATACTCAACTAAAAATGCTACTCAAATTGATAAAATTGCCCTAAATAAATTTCAAATCTCTGGTAAATTAGTAGGCTCAGAGGTGGCATTGCAAAATTGGCAGGCTGTACCTGCTTTGGGGGGACAATTATCAGGAAATGGTGGAGTTAGGATTGCCTCTGGAAAAAATCCTGCTAGCTTTAATCTGAATTTTAAAGCCCAAGATATTCCCGCTGATACTCTAGCTAAGCTCTATGCTCTAGCTCTACCAGTTAAAATTGGCATAATCAATGCGCAAGGACAAATCAAAGGAAAATTAGTCAATCAGAATCAACTTAAATTAACTGCTCAGGTTCAAACTAAATTGTTAGATGGTGATCTCAATTTCAAAAATATTGAGTATGACAGTAAGTATGGGTCTTGGCAAACACAGTTAAAAGCAGAAAATATCCAGCCAAGTATAACAAAATTACCAAAAAGTAAAGCGAATGCAGATCTATATATCAAAGGTAATTTGGGAGCTAGACTAGTTCGCTCATTGCAAATTAAAGGAAATGCACAGGTTTTACTCCCACAGGGAAAAATCAATCTACCTTCTATCAATACTCAAGATGGAAACTGGCGCGCCAATCTTACAACTGAGCAATTGTCAATTTCTGCTCTAAATTTACCAGTAAAGGGCTCTGTTAAGGCTAACATTTGGGCTGATGGCTCTCTAGAAAAAATTCAAGAAACCCTCAAAGCCCAAGGCAATGCTGAAATTATCCTTGATAAAAAGGGCACTTTTAAGGTAGAGCGCCTATCGCTACAACAGGGAAACTGGAAAGCCAAGATTAAAGTCAATGATATAGCCATTAATTCTTTTGTTGCCCAAATTCCTGGGCAGATCAAAGCAAATCTGGATGTATCAGGTCTGCTGAAAGATCCAATCAAAAGTCTAAATGCTACTGGCTCAGCTTTGCTTACCTCTAGACAGGGACAGATCGAATTGAGTCAGATTGCTCTAAATGGTGATCAATGGCAAACCCAAGCCCAGCTAAGACAACTACAACTTGCCTCTATTTCTCCTGAATTACAAGGCAAACTCAATGGCAGGGTTAACTTGCGCGGCAGTTTGTCTAAATTGAATCTTCAATCTATTAAAGCTCAAGGAGATCTCAACTTTTCTCAAGGAATTAGTGTTGTAGATTACCCACTAGAAGCTCGTTTTGCTTGGCAGGGAAAACGCCTGGAATTGGCACAAGTAAATGCCAAAAATCTTAACATCAAAGGTTATCTAGATATAGATTCACAAAAAATCAATCAAGGTATCTCAAGTCTTGGCAATTTTTCTCTAGATATCACAGCGCGTAATTTAAACTTACAAAAGTTACCATTACCAGCAACTTTGGCCAAAATCAAAAAACAGGGTTCTTTAGATTTTATTGGCAATCTTAAGGGCAATCTCAAAGAACCCCAGTTAAGCGGTGATATTGTAGTGAAAAGGTTTGTTTTTGGCCCAGTTATCCTAGAACCAGTTTTAACAGGTAGAATTCACGCCGATCCCCGAAGTGGAGCTAATCTTGAACTTTCTGGCAAAAAAGATAGAATAATTGCAGATCTTGATTCTAAATTTCAACTGCAAAATTTAGATCTACAGCTAGAGCCACTTAAACTAACAGCAAGCCAACAGTCAAAGCAAATAAATCTCAAAGTTAAATATCTCTCTTTAGCTTGGCTCAAAGAATTCCTACAATATAGCCCCGTATCTACTAATATTCAATCTGTAGCATTGGCAGGGGATTTTTCTGGCGATTTTAAAATCAATCTAGCTAAGAAAGAAATATTGAGCCAGAATATCCAGATAACTAATCCAGTTTTGGGAATCATTAGAGGGAATATTTTTGCAGGGCAGATTAGTTTTTTAGATGGGAATTTTACCTTAAAACAAGGTATTTTTAAAATCAATAAATCTCAATACGAGCTAGAAGGATTATTAAAAACCAAAGAAGATTTTGCTTTTAAGTTTAATACTAAAACTAAAGATGCCAATATTCAAAATACCTTAGAGGCTTTACAAATCTTTGAATTTGCTGATCTTGCCCATATTTTTAGTCCACCTGTCTATGCTAAAGCTCAAGCATTATATACAGATAAACAATCAAATAAAATACCTCTTTTTGATTTAGGTAAAAGTGATGCTACAGTAATTTATCAACTTCGACGCTATTCAGAAATCAAAACTATTTATAACTTAGAGCAAGAGAAAAATAAAAAAAATTTCAACCTACCAGAATTGAGTAAATTGAAAGGCAATTTTGATGCGCAATTGTCAGTGGCTGGTTCACTCACGCAGCCAATCAATGCGCAGTTTAGCTTCACTGGACAAAAATGGCAATGGGAGAAATATGCCATAGAAGAAATTTTGGCTGAGGGTGAATTCCAAAATGGTAGTTTAGAGCTAAAACCTGTAAAAATTCAAGCCGGTGATTCTCTTCTATCTTTTGCCGGCAAGATTGATAGCTACCAGCAAACTGGAAAATTGAAGTTACTCAAAATCCCACTTTCTCTTCTGAATGATTTTTTGAATCTGCCGGCTAATTTAAATTTTGCTGGATTGCTCAATGCGGATTTATCATTAGCCGGTAATCACCATAACCCAAAAGCAAAAGGCACAATAGATATTCTCGATGGGATGGTCAACCAAACTCCGCTCAAATCAGCCCAGGCTCAGTTTAGTTATAACGATAGTGTTTTGAATTTTTCAGCAAATAGCACTTTGTCTGCTGATACCCATCCTATTACCCTTGAAGGAAAATTTCCTTACCAGTTACCTTTTGTCAAAAAAGCGCCTCTAACCAATAATTTCGCCTTAAATGTCAATGTTCGTGACAATGGACTTATGTTACTCAATATATTAACTAGTGAGGAATTGCGCTGGCTTAGTGGGCGCGGAAGTGTCGATGTATCTATACGTGGATCTTTTGATCACAGTCAAAATAAATTTACCGATCTCAAAGCCGATGGTTTGATTGAGCTGAGCAATGGAAGCCTTGCTGCACAGTTTGTTCCTGATCAGCCTATTACTGGTATCAATGGCAAAATATCCCTAGATTTCGATCATATTGATGTACAAGAGTTAAATGCCAAATTCAGTGGTTCTCAAATCAAGATAGCTGGTACTTTACCTCTAACTAGAGCTTCACTACCTGTAACTAAACCATTGAGAGCAGATTTCGATGGTTTGGCTTTTAATCTCAAAGGGCTTTATAAAGGAGGGTTACGAGGTCAATTAACCTTCATAGGAACTGCATTGAATCCCCATATTGGTGGAAATATTGAGCTTTCTAATGGACAAATTTTGCTAGGTAGTTTAATTGGCGAAAGTGTGCAAACTAATGTGTCAATTGAATCTGGCAAGATGTCAGCATCGGTAGTAGAGTTCGATAACTTGGAACTGAGCTTAAAAGATAAAGTACAACTGAATCAGTTTCCCGTTCTGAGTTTTGATACAAGTGGCACTCTGACTCTCAATGGAACATTGGATCAGCCTCATCCTTTGGGCACCATCAAATTAAAAGGGGGTCTAGTCAATCTATTTACCACACAATTTCGACTCGGATCAGGAGAAGATAATACAGCAACTTTTTCTCCTAATCACGGACTTGATCCCTATCTCAAAATTCGTCTCTATACTTCAGCTGCTGAGACGCAGAGAAATTTAATTCGTACTGATTCATTATCATCTGAAATCAATAACCCCTTTACAGCCAATATTGATGGACTGCAAACTGTTCGCATAGAAGCCAAAGTAGATGGTTATGCCAGCGATCTTGAGCGCAGTATTGAACTGACCAGTGTTCCTGCACGTAGCCAAGTTGAGATAATCTCACTTCTAGGAGGTGGAGGCGATCCCACAATTGGACTAGCTAATTTGGCCAGTTCCGCTATTTTAGGCAGTTTTCAAGAAACTCTACGCTCCACTTTGGGTTTTAGTCAATTTCGCGTCTTTCCTACCCAGTTAATTAACCAACAAGATCGCATTGGTACAGCACAGATGGGTATTGCTGCAGAGGTTGGCGTTGATCTTTCACCTAGCATCTATTTTTCAGCGCAACAGATACTTAATATTCAGCGTCCTACTCAGTTTGGTCTGCGCTATAGTATTAACGATAATTTATATATTCGTGGTTCTAGTAACTTCTCGGATGATAGTCGAGCCGTTCTTCAGTATGAAATACGTTTTTAAAATTTGACAATATACAAATTGTCATGTGAGCATCTCTTGACAGCAAGAATTTTTGCGTTTGAGAAAATAATATAATTAGGTTAGAATCTCGAGAACAAAAACCGGTTAGAGTTTGACTGTGGCTTATTGCAGATAGGTATATCGTCTGTCGGAGCTTTTTATAAACCTTCACCGTTAGTATAGTATTTTATTTAGCCTAGGAGAAGATTTGTGAGTTCAGAAACTTTGTTATATGGTAATCCTGCCAAGTTTGAGATAGACGAATTTAACCAGTATGTAATGAACACTTACGGGAGATTTCCCATTGCTATAGAGCGCGGGGAAGGTTGCAATCTCTGGGATACCAATGGTAAACAGTATCTGGACTTTGTTGCAGGAATTGCAACTTGTACATTAGGTCATGCTCACCCGGCTATGATCAAAGCAGCTACTGAACAAATCAATAAACTCCATCATATTTCTAATCTTTACTATATCCCTGAACAGGGTGAACTAGCTAAGTGGCTTGTTGAGCATTCTTGTGGAGATCGTGTATTTTTTTGTAACTCTGGTGCTGAAGCTAATGAAGCGGCTATTAAACTTGTGCGCAAATATGCTCATACGGTTCTAGAATTCTTAGAAAAACCAATTATTCTCACCGCTCAAGCAAGCTTTCATGGCAGAACTCTAGCCACGGTTACTGCAACAGGTCAGCCCAAGTATCAGACCCACTTTGAACCATTGGTACCTGGCTTTGCCTATGTTCCCTACAATGATATTAAGGCAGTCGAAGATGCTATCACCAATTTGGATGAAGGAAATAGCCGCGTTGGGGCAATTATGCTCGAGCCTCTACAAGGAGAAGGAGGTGTTCGTCCAGGAGATCGTGAGTATTTCCAAGGTATACGCAAAATTTGTGATGACAATAATATATTGTTAGTTTTTGATGAGGTACAAGTAGGCGTAGGACGGACTGGGACTCTTTGGGGATATGAGCAGCTTGGCGTAGAGCCTGATATTTTTACAAGCGCTAAAGGGTTAGCTGGAGGTATTCCCATTGGTGCAATGATTTGCAAAAAATTCTGTGATGTCTATGAACCTGGTAATCATGCTTCTACCTTTGGCGGTAACCCCTTTGTAACAGCCATAGGCACTGCGGTTCTAAATACTATCGAACAGGATAATCTACTAGAAAATGTAAAATCTAGAGGACAGCAACTGCGTGGATCTCTGCAGTCTTTAATAGACAAATATCCACGATTGTTCAGTGAGGTTCGTGGTTGGGGGTTGATCAATGGACTAGAAATACATAATGATCACGAGCTCACAGCATTAGATATCATTAAAGCTTCTATGGATGAAGGGCTACTGATTGCCCCAGCAGGAACCAAGGTTCTGCGCTTTGTTCCCCCTTTGATAGTCTCAGAAGCTGAAATAAATCAAGCTGTTATCTATCTAGAAAAAGCGGTTAAATATTGCTTAAAGACAAAGGGACTTGACAGTTAAGAAATCATCGATTAGAATTATATTAGTGTGTGAGGCAGTGAACAAAAAGAGAGAGCCGAGACGAAACATGGAAAGTCGCCGGTTCTCTCTTTTTGTCTTTTAAAGCAAAAATTTTCTAATAGCAATGACAGCACCATCATCTTCAACGCTAGGTGCTACCCATTGAGAAACACACTGGATTGCTTCAGGAGCATCGCCCATAGCAACACCTATGCCTGCATATTCTAAAAGTTCTAGATCGTTGAAGTTATCACCTATTGCCATCACTTGATCCCAAGTAAACCCGAAGATTTTTTCACAGAGATAACCGACAGTTTTACCCTTGCTTGCTTGGGGATGATTTGCTTCAATCAGGGTTTTGCTAGATTGGGATATATTGATCTTCTCTCTGGGAAAAACTTGTAATAATTCTTGGGTCGTTTTTTGAATCAATTCAGTATTGGTAGAAAAAGCTAGAACTTTTGTAGGACTTAAAGTAGAGATTATTCGTAGATCCTCTATTGTATTGGGGAGTGCTTGTGATCTTTTTGAGTAGAGTAATGTGTTTTCAGTAACTTCGCGAACATAGAGTTCGTCATCATGGTAAAGATGCACATCCACTTCTCCCAACAGGTGAGACTGTTCATAAAAATCGATTAGCTCATGGGCGACAATGGGACAAACAGGTTGATATTTAAGAATTTCATCTGTCTGTGGATTTTGTAACCAAGCTCCGTTATAGGCAATGATGGGAGTGTTTAACTCTAAATATTCATGAAAGAGCTTTGCGCTTCGATACATGCGACCAGTAGCTAACACTACCTCAATTCCTCTGTTGCTAACCTCTTTAACTACATCCTTAACACCTTGGCTGATTTTATTAGAATTACAGACAATTGTTCGATCAAGATCTAGTACTAACAATCGAATATTCATATCTAATTCATTTGTGGAGAAATTATAGAGCTAAATGTTTCCATCTTGAGATCGATTCCAGTAATAGCATTCCCAACTACTACACAATAGGCTCCCATATCCAGTGCCTTTTTGGCCATCTCTGGGGTAGCTATTCCCCCTTCGCAGATTACCCCAACAGAAACATTAGCTATAGATTGGGCTAAGAGTTCATAGCCTGGTGGGCTAAATTTGCATGTCTGGTCTGTATAGCCATAAAGTGTAGTGCCAACTAGATCAGCTCCAGCTTCAACTGCTGCTATGGCACTTTCTAGACTATCAATATCAGCCATGACCAATTTTCCCAGGCGGTGAATTTGCTCCACTAGTTGAGCAACTGGTTCGGGGCGTTTTCTAAGAGTCGCATCAATAGCAATAATATCAGCGCCTGCTTGGGCAATTGCCTTGGCATCTTCCCAGCAAGGAGTAATATAGACTTGATAACCGGGATATTCTCTTTTCCACAAGCCAATAATCGGGATATCAGGCAATTTATTGCGTGAATATTCTACATGTTCTGGAGTATCAAGTCTCAATCCACCAGCACCACGCTTAACACAGGCTTGGGCAATTGCGCCAATAATCTCTTTAGCAAAGATTGGCGAATCCTTGGGAGCCTGGCAAGAAACAATCAACTGAGATTTCAACTGAGGCAAAATGCTATTATCAACTCTCATAACTAAGCAGACTAGTAATTCTTTGCAGGAGCAAATTAGGTTGGATGGGCTTTAGTAGATAGTCATCTATTTCATTTTGCTCATTGTAGGAGATTTGATTACTCAAAAGCAAAATCTTGATATTTTGGGTTGTTTTAAGATAACGCAAATCTCGACTTATGTGATAATGCGCAGAAAGTTCTTTATCTACTATCACCAATTTAGGTTGTAATAGTTCGACTTTTTTGAGCGCAGTTGAACTATCAATCAGCCAAACTATCTGATATTGAGCTGCTGTAAGTAATTCACAAATTAAAGTGGCGGTTTCTTCATCTTGTTCAATCAAAATTATCGTTTTGTTAAAACCTAAAATAGGTTCTGTATTTTTTTTGGCAAGTATTTTGCGCTGTTTATCTATATTATTCGGTATCCAGACTGTAAAAGTAGAACCTTCGCCTATGGTTGATTTTACTTCAATACGTCCATGGTTTAATTCTACTAATTGTTTGGTTAAAGCTAGTCCTAGTCCTGTCCCTGGATATACTCTTCCTCTATATTTTTCTAACTGTTCAAATTTTTCAAATAATCTGGGTAAATTTTCTTTGGCTATCCCGATCCCTGTGTCCTCGATCTGGAATACTGCTTCATTTTGCCCCTTCCAAATTTTCAGAGAAACTCTTCCTTGTACTGGGGTAAATTTGATAGCGTTGCTCAGTAGGTGGTAAATTATTTGTTCAATTCTTTCGGCATCTCCCCAGAATAAATCTTGCTCTAGATCTGATTTAATTTCAAATTCTAGGTTGATTTGGGCATTTTTTGCTTCTTGTTCTAAGCTTTTGATCACCAAGTTTCCTGATCTTATTAAGGAAAACTGTCTAATATTTAAAAGTGAATTGCCAGCTTCTAGCTGAGAAAATTCTAAAATTTCATTGATCAGTTCTAATAACTGCTTACCACTTTTTTGAATAGTCTCTAAATATTGATGCTGCTTCTCTACTGGAAGTACCACTGAAGATGAAGAAGACCAATGTAAAAGAGTTGCCGAAAGACCAATCACACAGGTCAAAGGCGTTCTTAATTCGTGAGTTACACTGTCTAGAAAAGCATTTTTAGAGCGATAGGCAGACTGCGAAGCTAGAAGAGATTCTTTTAATTCTCGTGTGCGCTCGATTACTCTTTGTTCAAAGTTTTTTTTCTGAGCCTGAACTTCAGCGTAGAGCTGGGCTTGATCTATTGCTACTGAAAGATGCTCACCAATATGTCCTAAAAAAATCTTTTCACTAGATTGCCAAACACGTGCTTGAGAACATTGATGGGCTATCAGTAACCCCCAGAGTTTTCCACGGACTACTATTGGAGCGACCATCTTGGCATAGATACTGTGACTATGGAGAAATTCTAGTAGGCAGGGAAAAAAAACATATTCTTTATTGACATCATCAACAGTGACAATTGTACCTTGATGAAATTTTTTTTGATGCTCTGGAACATAGGAAAAACAACTATCTAGTGGTTTTAATCCCAAAAGAGGGGTAATTGATTCAGAAGATTTGGATTCATAGGTGACTCTTCCCCATCCCAAAGAACCATCATTTGGTAAATGTTCTGGATCAAATTGAAAAATCAATAAACGATCAACTTGAAGAAAATCACGTACTTCTTGTACTGTTGTATCCAAGATTTCAGTCAAATCGAGACTCTGGCGAATATGAGAAATTACTTGATAGAGAACTTTTTCTTGAGTCACTCGCTGATCTAAAGCGTTCTGAATAGGACGACAGACATCTGTTTGTCTGTTAGTATTTAGTATAGTCAAAAGATTTAAAAATAATTTTTGCTCTATTGTTTTTGTAAGTTTTCCCTTTTGTATAGCTCGAGTGGGAAGGTTTTTACTTTCAATAAAATTATTAATTTCATCTGCATTCCAGGTAATAAAAACTTGATATAGAGGGTCTAATTGGTGCCCATTAGAAGGGTAAGGTGGCTCAATTGTTGTTTGTAGCAGTACTGAAAGATCTCCTTTTTGAGAGATAAGCAGGGCGAAGCTATCTGCAATTGTTTGATCTTCAATGAGCAAATATCCACGCTTATCGTCAGCGGACGTTTTTTGCCAAAGAAGATAGAGCTCTTCTACTGTCGCTGTAGATAAGATACAACTAATTTGTGAGGAATCAACATTGCTCATTGTAGTACTTTATTTTGGATCTAATGTTTGATCCTGCATACTCTTTCTAAAGTGCCTTAGCCTTGGTCAACTTGCAGAAAAACTCATATTTTTTAAAGATTGTCAGTTTAGGAAGAGTTTGGACATTCTCGCGTTAGGATCTTGAAAGAGTTAAAAACCTAATTTATATACTATGCCTAGAACACAACGCAATGATAATTTCATCGACAAGACTTTCACTGTTATGGCAGATATGATTCTCAAGGTGCTGCCGACCAGTAAAAAGTCAAAAGAGGCTTTTGTTTACTACCGAGATGGTATGTCAGCTCAAGCAGATGGCGAATATGCCGAAGCCCTAGAAAATTATCACGAGGCACTCAAATTAGAGGAAAATTCAACAGATCGTAGTTACATTCTATACAACATTGGCATCATTCATGCTAGCAATGGAGAACAAGACAAAGCCTTGGATTACTATAATCAAGCGATTGAAATCAATCCTCAGTTTTCTTCGGCTCTCAACAATATTGCTGTAATCTACCACTATCAGGGAGAAAAAGCCAAAGAGGAAGGAAAAGAGCAACAAGCTGAAATTCTTCTTGATAAGGCAGCGCAGTACTGGAAACAAGCTATTCGCTTAGCACCCAATAATTACATTGAAGCCCAAAATTGGCTTAAAATTACTGGACGCTCTGATTTAGATATCTTTTTTTAATCAATTCAATCATTATGACTATAGATATTAACCAAGTTCGCAAAGTCGCTCTTTTAGCTAGGCTAGATATACCAAATCAACAAGAGGAGCAGTTTGCTAAACAGCTCAACAGTATTTTGGACTATTTTGAGCAGTTGAGTGAATTAGATACTGAGTCTGTAAACCCTACTACCAGGGCTATTGAGCTTAGTAATGTCACTAGAGCTGATCAACAGGAAAATTGCACTCTCAGGGAAGAAATTTTAAGTCAGGCCCCCTCTAGAGAGGGAGATTTTTTCCAAGTTCCCAATATCTTAGCTAGTGCTGACCCAGCCTGATTCCTAGAAATACATCATAGAGAAAATTCCAGAAGTTTTTTTTCTCTAGTAAACCAAGAGACTGTTCACAACCTTTTAGATCTAGTAAGGGTTTGGTGGCATAGTAAGCCGATTGGTATTTGTACCAAGGAACAGAGGGCCAAAGGTGATGAACAAGATGGTAATTTTGTCCTAAAATCAGGATATTGAGCAGCGCGCTAGGATAGACCCTGGCATTTTTCCAGCGAGAGCGCTCTTGGAATGGCCGATGAGGTAGATAGTCAAAAAAGAGACCAAGTGCTATTCCTACTACCAGAGCTGGAGCAAACCAGAAGTTCATCACATAGCCTATAAAACCGAAATAATAGCCAAGGACAACTACTATTACTAGAAAAAGACGGCTCAAGAACCACTCTAGCAACTCCCCTTTGCGCCAAAGACGTCTTTTAAAAAAGAATATTTCGTGATAGAAAAACCTGGCAGCAATCATCCACAGAGGTCCGCCTGTAGAGACAAAATGATCTGGGTCGTTTTCAGGATCATTGACATGGGCATGATGCTGAAGATGCACTCTCGTAAAGACGGGAAAGGCGAAACCAAGCATCAGCGCACTACCGTGACCCAAAACCGCATTTATGAGACGGTTGGAATGTGCACTATTGTGAGAAGCATCATGAATTACAGTACCTGAAAGATGGAGCGCCAGAACATTTGCCAAGAAGCAAATCCAGCCTGGCCATTGATAAAGCCAATAACCACAGACTGATGAAGCTACTAATAATAAGGCAATCAAGAACATAAGCACATTGGGATTGATCCCACCTGGCGCTTTAAGAAACTCTTTAGGAATTGTCAGTGCGGTTGCTGCCGACTGCATCGTTTTTCTATCTCCTCTCGCATTTTTTAAAATACTCTTTCTCAAAAAAGTTTACAGCATATTTGCTCTAGGGTAAAGAATTGTAAAGATAACTTGGAAAACCAGAGCAATCCCTCATCTTCCTAAACATAGCCATAATTAATTGTCAATCTGATTAGATATTTCTTAATAATGGTGTTATAACTATTTACAGGTGACGAAACTACTGAAGCAATAGATGTTTATCAAAGTTGAGCAGTTTCGGTATCTCTCATTGAGTTCTCTTGTTTGGCTTCAGCTCTCGGGCCGAAGTTTTTTCTTGGCAAAACTTAATAAATAGAAAGAATCAAAAATGTGTTAAAATCTGTAAAGAGATAGAAGGGCAACCGACCTACAGCCAAAAGCATTTGTCACCAAGACAGAAAAAATAAGGTTTGTCGCCCCATAGGGGTAGATCCATAGAGATTCAAATGGGCAAAAAGCCAACCATCGCCATTGCACACCTTGGCTGCGAGAAGAACCGCATAGACTCAGAGCATATGTTGGGCTTGTTAGCCGGTGCTGGTTATACAGTTGACACTGATGAAGAAATTGCTGACTACGTCATAGTAAATACCTGCAGTTTTATTCAAGCAGCAAGAGAAGAATCTGTACGTACCTTAGTGGAGCTTGCAGAATCTAATAAGAAGATTATTATTTCTGGCTGCCTGGCCCAGCATTTTCAGGAGGAGCTTTTAGATGAACTTCCTGAGGCAGTTGCTGTAGTTGGTACTGGAGATTATCAAAAGATAGTCGATATAGTTCAACGAGTCGAAGCAGGTGAGAGAGTTAGAGAAATATCTCAAACTCCTCAATTTATAGCCGATGAAAGTACACCTCGCTATCGTACTACGACTGAGGGTATAGCTTATTTGAGAGTTGCTGAAGGCTGTGATTACAGTTGTGCTTTTTGCATTATTCCTCACCTGAGGGGTAAACAGCGTTCTCGCTCTATTGAATCTATAGTGGCCGAGGCTCATGCCTTAGCCCAGCAAGGAGTCAAGGAAATAATCTTGATCTCCCAAATAACCACTAACTATGGCTTGGATCTCTATGGAGAACCCAAATTGGCTGAGCTCTTGCGAGCATTAGGTGAAGTGGATGTACCCTGGGTGCGTATGCATTATGCCTATCCCACAGGTTTAACATCAAAAGTGATAGAGGCCATCCAACAAACCCATAATATATTGCCCTATCTTGACTTACCCTTGCAGCATTCTCATCCTGAAATTCTCAGAGCAATGAACCGTCCTTGGCAAGGACGAGTCAATGATAATGTAATTGAGCGGCTAAAAGATACCCTGAGCGGGGCAGTTTTGCGTACAACTTTTATAGTTGGCTTTCCAGGTGAAGAAGATGGTCATTTTGAACATCTAGTTGAGTTTGTAGAGCGCCATGAATTTGATCACGTTGGCGTGTTTACTTTCTCTCCAGAGGAAGGAACTGCTGCCTTTAACTTGCCTAACCCTGTAGCTGATGAGTTAATGCAAGAGCGTCGTGAGATTCTGATGGAGGTGCAGCAGCCCATCTCAGCCAAAAATAACCGAGCTTATATCGGTCAAACGGTTGATGTGCTGATTGAACAAGAAAATCCTGAAACTGGAGAATTAATAGGCCGCTCGGCCCGTTTTGCTCCCGAAGTCGATGGTTTAGTATATGTTCAAGGCTCAGCCTCTTTAGGCTCACTGGTACCCGTTGCAATTACAGATGCAAGTGCCTATGACCTATATGGTAATGTTGCTCAAATTTAGGAAAAACCCAGCTAGATCAACAGCTATTTCTAACCATACACAGATTGTTTCATTCATAAAATAACCAAACTATGACCATTTCCTTTCAAAGCCTAGGACTGTCCGAGACCCGCGTCAACCTGTTAGAGGCCATGGGTTTTGTTAGCCCAACCAATATTCAGGAGCAAGCTATTCCACTTCTGCTCTCAGGAAGAGACGTTGTGGGTCAATCACAGACTGGTACAGGCAAAACTGCGGCTTACTCATTGCCAATGCTCGATCAGATTAATACAAAAAATCCTAAAGTTCAAGCTTTAGTATTAACTCCTACTCGTGAACTTGCTCAACAAGTGGCAGAGGCGATCAAAGAGTTTTCCGGTGATCGTCACCTCTATATCTTGACTATCTGCGGTGGACAATCAATGGAACGCCAGATCCGCAGCTTAGAAAAGGGCGTGCAGATAGTTGTAGGTACTCCTGGAAGAGTAATTGACCTACTAGATCGCGGAAAGCTCCATCTGGAAAGTTTGGAATGGGTAGTGCTCGATGAGGCAGATGAAATGCTGAGCATGGGTTTTATTGACGATGTTAAAAAAATACTTTCCCAAGCTCCTAAACAGCGCAAAACTGCTTGTTTTTCAGCAACCATGCCCCGAGAAATCCGCGATCTTATCAATAAGTTTCTTAATGATCCCGCTACTGTCACAGTACAACAGACTCAAGCGACCCCTTCTAAAATTGCTCAACATGTTTACAACGTCCCACGCGGTTGGACTAAATTAAAAGCACTTCAGCCGATTTTGGAAATTGAATCTCCTGAATCTGCCATCATTTTTGTGCGTACTAAGCAAACTGCTGCTGAGTTAACTATTAAACTACAAGAGTCTGGACAGAGCGTTGATGAATATCATGGCAACCTTTCTCAAGCTCAAAGAGAAAGACTGGTTCAGCGCTTCCGCGAAGGAAAAATTCGCTTGGTTGTAGCCACTGATATCGCAGCGCGTGGTCTTGATGTTGAATTGCTCAGCCATGTAATCAATTATGATCTACCTGACAATGCCGAAACTTATATTCACCGTATAGGAAGAACTGGCCGCGCTGGTAAAGAAGGTAAGGCTATTGCTTTGGTTGATCCAATGGATCGTCGTCTTTTTAAATTGATTGAACGCCGTTTGAGACAGACTATAAATGTTTGCCAGATTCCTACTCGCGCCCAAGTTGAAGCAAAGCGTCTAGAAAATCTACAAGAGCGTATCAAAGAAAGTTTAGCTGGCGAGAGAATGGCTTCTTTCTTGCCATTAGTACGAGAGTTGAGTAATGAATATGATCCACAAGCTATAGCAGCTGCAGCTCTACAAATGATCTATGATCAAAACTGCCCAAGTTGGATGCAGAAAGATTGGGAAGTCCCCAGTGGTAACACTCTGCCCAAACCACAACTTCCTCCTGTTAAACGCAAATACAATGGTGGTTCTGATGGTAATCGCAATATTATCAGAAAAACTGTAACCCAAAATCCTAATTAGATTTGATAATTTAATTAAAAAAGAGTAGCTCCCATTTAAGGAGCTATTCTTTTTTTATATGTTTTATATGATCTTAAAACCCGATAAGGCATCTACATTCTGACGAAAAGCAATTAAGGCATGGTTAGATTGATACTGGAGAAGACCATTGAAAATGGCTTCTGATGTCTCAGATGAGACAACACTCTTAATCTCAATATTGGTATTATAGCCAACTAGATCTCCTTGTCGATTGCCATGACTACCAGCGCCTTGAACCTGACTCAAGGTATAGCCAGTGACTCCTAAATCTTTCAATATCTTGATAATACGATCTTGTAGAACTGATTCACCAATAATTACAACTAGGACAGCTGATTGAATTGCTGAAAATGACATCTTTAACTCCGAAAGTCTCAATTCTAGAAAATATTTTTAGGTAATTTGTATAAACAGATTGATTAAAATATATATCTCAATCTATTTGCTCAAGATGACCTAAGAAATTCTACCAAGCTCTCTAGTTTAGACCAAGGGGCTCCTTGAGCTAAGATTTCTTTTGCTAGAATGAAACCCTCCAAATGAGCTCCTAATGGTACTTTTCCAGCAACTTGCAAAGCTAGTGAAGTATTGAGGGCTACAACATCAAGCTGAGCTTGGCTGGCTTGACCTTTAAGCACTTTTGTGAGGATTTTGGCATTTTCTGGGACATCACCACCTTTGAGAGCTTCTACTCCAACTGGCTTTATTCCAAGTTTTTCAGGAGAAATAGTCTCAGATTTAAGTTGACCATTCTCCAAAATCGCCAAATCTGTAAGATCTCCTAAACTGGCTTCATCTAGTCCTTCTCGAGAATTTACAATAATTGCTTTAGCAATACCCAATTGATCTAAAGCCTCGGCCATGGGTAATAAAAACTGGTTACTATAAACTCCAATTACCTGCCCAGTAGGATTGAGGGGATTGACTAGAGGACCTAAAAGATTAAAGATAGTACGGATTTTGAGAGTTTGTCTCAAAGATGCAACGCTCTTTAGGGCAGGATGCCAACCTGGAGCAAATAAAAAAGTAATTCCCACCTCATCCAAAGCATCTTTAACTTGAGCAAAAGGAGCAGAAAGTTCAACCCCCAAAAACTCTAAAACATCAGCCGAGCCAACCCTACTAGAAGCCGAACGATTACCATGCTTGGCTACTTTAACCCCTGCTGCTGCTGCCACAAAAGCTACGGCAGTAGAAATATTGAAAGTCGAAGCGCCATCTCCACCAGTGCCACAAGTGTCAATCACACTTTCGCTAGAGTTGGCTAAATGTTTTGCCCGCAGTACCTTGGCCATACCTGCAAGTTCAGCTGCTGTCACTCCTTTAGCCTGTAAGGCAGCTAGTAAAGCTCCACCAAGAGCAAGTGGGATAGAGTCTGTTAACCAGCCCTGCATCAATTCTGTAGATTGTTCCATTGAGAGAGAGTTTCCTTCTAGCAACTGTTGAAGTAGATCTGTCCAATTATCGGTTTTCATAAAGGGTATAGTTTGTTAGGGTTAAACAATTTCCTTTGGTTCTATTCTACTAGCTGAGGTTGTAGGTGCTATAAGGTAGCTGGAAGTATTATCCAGTGAAGATATTGCAAAACTTGCCTATTCTCTCGTAATAGGTTAATTTAGTTTATTATACATAAGTATTTGTGAGGTTTTTGATAAATTTCTATTAAACCTTTCTCCTGTAATCTTTACAATCCATTTTTAGATTGTTTCACGTACTTAGTCATTAATTATTAGTTTAGCTTGATTTGGGTTTTTCTATTTTTCGAGTTTCCCTTATGAGCATTCAAATTTCTGTAGTTATCCCCTTATATAATGAGGAAGAAAATATTGATATTTTATTTAAAAGAGTAATAGGTGCTCTAGAAAGTTTAAAATTGACCTATGAAATTATATGTATAAATGATGGAAGTAAAGATAAAACTCTTGATATTCTTATTGATTACTATCTAAATAATTCTGATATTAAAGTTATTAACTTATCTCGAAATTTTGGCAAAGATATTGCTCTAACAGCAGGTATTGATTATGCTAGTGGTAATGCAGTAATTCCTATTGATGCTGATTTGCAAGATCCTCCTGAACTAATTGGGGAAATGGTTTTAAAATGGCAAGAAGGTTATGATATTGTATACGCAACGAGAAAAACACGTCAAAGTGAAACTTGGTTTAAAAGGTCTACAGCAAATGCTTTTTATGTACTTTTAGGTAAAATTACTAAAATTTCTATTCCTAGAAATACAGGAGATTTTCGTTTATTGGATCGTAAGGCAGTAGAGGCATTAAAGCGTTTACCAGAAAGAACACGCTTTATGAAGGGTCTTTTTGCTTGGGTTGGTTTTAAAAGTACATATATTTTATTTGAACGGCAGCCCCGTTATCAAGGTAATACTAAATGGAATTATTGGAAACTATGGAATTTTGCTTTAGATGGGATTACTTCTTTCAGTCTATTACCTCTTAAGATATGGACTTATGTAGGTTTAATTATCTCATTGTTGTCTCTATTTTATGCCTCATTTTTAGTTATAAGAACTATATTTTTAGGAATTGATGTGCCTGGATATGCCTCTTTAATGGTTACTATTCTATTTCTAGGTGGTATTCAATTAATTACTTTAGGTATTATTGGAGAATACTTAGGAAGAGTTTATGAAGAAATAAAAGGGCGTCCTCTCTATATAGTTAGAGATCTTTATGGTTTAGATAAACAAAACTAAAAAAAGAGTAATCAATTGTCCACAATTATCATATTGGTCATAATCTTATTGATCTCGATGATCCTTCAATCTCAATCAGTTTGATATTCCTGATAAATAATCCCAGTAATCGCTTGGCATATTCACCAATAGCATTGCCTATAAGATTTTGGAAAAATAACAACCAGTAGTTATCCATCACAGAGATAGTCGTGGCTCTATTTTACTAGGTCACCCAACCCCAATGAGCAAACCAAAGAAATATTGCCGCTTGGAGATAAGTAAAGGCAAACATCACAGGT
>CAISPN010000073.1 GCA_903887375.1 uncultured cyanobacterium | reverse complement strand
CTGATATCCCTGCTAATCAAGTCGGCAGAAGTCGTCTTTGGGCATTAGATTTTAAAGACATAACACATCCAGAACAAGGTGGAACAATCAACTTGCTTCTAGATGGAACTCTAGCTGATGGCAAATATCAAATGCTTGATAATATTTCTGCAAATACAGATGGAACACTAACTCTACTAGAAGATGTCGGAAATAATCAGCATAATGGCAAAGTTTATCTATACGATACCATCACCAAATCACTGTCTATGATTGCCCAACATGATGTTGCTAGATTTGGAGATATTGGGATAACTGGTAGTTTGACCAAGGATGAGGAGACTTCTGGTGTTATCGATATAACTAATCTACTAGGACGCAATGATGGAAAACTTTATAGTCTGATCGTGGATCAAAATCACGCCCCTAGCAGTGATCCTGCTTTGGTAGAAGGTGGTCAACTAATTTTGATAACTCGGGATGTACCCGAGCCTATGCTTGCTCCTGGAATTTCATTATTAGGACTTTTGGTTCTAGGCTGGAAACGCTCACGCAAAGGTTAATCTCAAATAGATAGATTTTTTTTGGGCTGAAGTTTTAAACTTTGGCCCATCGGCAAATTTACCATCTCACTCTAGAAAGCTTAAGAAAATTGCAAAGCCTTTTTCTTCATCATCTGCAAAATATTGTAGAATCCATTAGCTCTAGAGGGAGTAAGGCTAACTTTAAGTCCAGTTTCTTCAATAAAATCAGGTGTGACTTTTAATATTTGCTCTGGGGTTAATCCATTGAGTCCTTTAATTAACAATGCCACTAGTCCTTTTACTAATTGAGCATCTGAATCTCCTCGATAATACACAAGTCCATCTTGGATATCGGCTGCGATAAAAACTTGAGAAGTACAGCCATGAACTTTGTTTTCTGGAGTTTTATCTTCTTGGGAAAGTCCCTCTAACTGCTTAGCGTACCAAAGAAGCTGTTCATAACGCCTTTTAGGATCACTATGGCGCTTAAATTTTTGTACAATTTCTGCCAGATTTCCTGGCAAGTAATCAATAGAAGATGACATGGATTCACTGCTCACTAGCCAATTTTAATAAAATATTTTTAATGTTAGGAGGGATTTGGCGCATTATTTTACCTCTTTGGCGATCTACAGTAACTAGAGTAACCTTGCCTGAGAGATAAAGGAGATTATCACTTTGTGATTCTATTTTGTAGTCCCAATGTAGCCTAACTCCATCTATCTCACTCATCCGAGTTTTGACTAAAGCGCAATCTCCCAGTTTCAACGCCTTATGATAGCGAAGTGAAAGATCAACCACTGGTAGATCACAACCTAGATTTACCAGTTCAGCAAAACTCACCCCCAAAGAGTCGAGATATTCAACACGAGCTTCTTCCAACCAAGCAAGGTACTGACCATGCCAAACTACCCCACCATAATCTGTATGGTGAGGATAGACAACTATCGGATAGTCGTACCACCTTTCACTGACTGCCTGAAAGGTACGACCAGGAACTATTGAAGTGTCATTGGGCAAGGTTTTGTTTCACTCCAATTGTGGGCTCAAGTTTACTTTACTACTCAGTTTCTTCTTCTTCCTCAGAAGGAAAAACAAAACTGTTGGATTTGCCAGAAAGGATTGATTTACCCAGAGATAGAGCCTTAGCAGCTTGTCTTTCTGCTTGCTTTCTCCAATGTGCTCTGCGGTGATCGCGTTTAGATTCTGATGTTTTCTTCTTGGGAACTGCCATAGTTTTAGATATTTATAGACAATACTCCATTCTATCCCATGTTAAAACTTGCTGGGAAGATGCTATTGCTAAAAATCAAGAAACGCTGTTCAATCATCTCTCTAAATACTGCCAAATCTAAGTCCCAATGCTCTATACATTTGTGCAGTTGAGTCAGCCGCATACTAGGATCTTCTCTAGAGACATTGTAGTTAAAATTCCCCGAGAAAAGCACACCTGGCATTGGTGGCTGCTCTGGAATTTGGATATTGGCCTCATTGATTGATACATTTAATTGACAGCGGTCTAATTGATAGGACAAATTTAAATTGGCCTGCATGGGAGCTTTACCGATATCCTGCCAAGAACCAGGAGCCAAAAGCGTACCAGTTATATACCTTCTAGCAGCATCGCTCCCACCATCTTTCATGGGAATAACACTTTTGGGATTAAAATTCAGAAATTGGTATTCTGCATTGGGCAGTTTTTCTATGAATTTTTTAGCCAATTCAGTGACGATAAGATCTGTAACTTGCTCGGTTCCAATATTTTCAATAAAGGTAACCATGTTCTGCTGCCCAACGATGCTGATTCTATTTTGATAGACCAACTGAATAGATCCAGGACTGACAATTGGCTCTCTAGATAATTGCCAATCCTGGGGTATCACTCCGCTGATCTTGAGATAATCAGGATTGATAATAGTAGGGCTAAAGTTTGTAGCCGAAATACTGATAGCAATCTCTTGAATTTCTTTGATTTCTGTAGGATTTTGTGTTGTCTCCATCAGCTTATTCCCCTTGAAAATTAACCTTCATCGTTTTAGATCTTTTTAATCCCTTCTAAAATTGCAGTTGGCCTGCGCCTTTTGTAGATTTTGTCACTTGCATTTGTAACTGGTAGAGAGTTTGATGGTTGTTCTCCTTGAGGATGTTGCAACATCAACACAATCATGGGTTCACTTTGCAGCTCTCTTTTAACTAGGCGAGCTAGAGCATTTTCTAGATCGCTTTGGAGTCTATCCCATTCTATAGAATTTGTCTCATTTTGCTTTTGTCGGTAATCTTCCCACTTTTCATCGATTATTCTATCGATAGCACGGCTAATGAGCTGCTGGAGAAGTGGTCTTTCTATTGTGGTGACCATACCTCTAATATGTACCTCTGTTGGTGTTAAGAGCTTTCCATCCCAGTCAATAGCCGCTGCAACTGTCAAGACGCCATCTTCAGCTAGCTGTTGGCGCTCTTTCATAACATTTTCTCGAATGATCCCCAAGTGATCTACTAGTTCAATACCCGAGGTAACTTGATTTACAATGGCAATCCTTGTAGGGGTTAGTCCTACTACATCACCGTTTTTAACAATCACGATGTTTTCTTTAGGGATTCCCATATTCTGGGCCATTTCAGCATGTTTGACCAACATGCGGTGCTCACCATGAACTGGCATAAAGAATTTAGGTCTAGTCAAGGCCAACATGAGCTTATGTTCTTCTTGTGAACCATGACCTGAAACATGAATCCCTTTATCTTTGCCATAGACTACATGAGCGCCTAACATCATCAGGCGATCTATAGTGTTAACTACGGCTATCGTATTGCCTGGAATAGGGCTAGCTGAGAAGACTACAGTATCACCATGGCGAACTTTAACTAAGCCATGCTCTCCCTTGGAGATCCTGGTCATTGCCGAAAGAGTTTCTCCTTGTGAGCCAGTAGTCAGAATTACAATTTTTTCATCTGGGATATTGCGGATAGATTTAATTGGCGTAAATAAATCATCAGGGCATTTGATATAACCCAAATTTCTCGCATGAGCTATCACATTGAGCATACTGCGCCCGACTACCGCTACTTTCCTGCCATGCTTTAAAGCCAAAGATAGAACAATATTGACCCTATGTACTGAAGTAGCAAAGGTTGTGAGCATTATCCGACCCTTGGCTTGAGCAAAAATGCGATCAAGGTTGGGATAGACTGATGCTTCTGAGGGTGTATAGCCAGGCTGCTCTGCATTGGTAGAATCGCTCAAAAGACAGAGTACACCTTTAGCGCCGTACTCAGCTATGCGGTGTAGATCAAAATATTCTTTATCTACTGGAGTGTGATCTATTTTGAAATCCCCAGTCATGATAATTACTCCAATCGGAGTAGTGATAGCTATGCTGAAACTATCGGCAATAGAATGAGTATTGCGGATAAATTCAACAGCAAAAGATTTGCCTAGCCTGACAACATCACGTGGCTTGACATGTTTAATAGTAGTGCGCTTGAGCATACCTGCTTCTTCTAACTTGTCATGGAGAAGAGTAAGCGCCAATTTAGGTCCATAGATCACAGGGACATCGAATTGCTTGAGATGATAGGCAATACCACCAATATGATCCTCATGACCATGGGTGACAATCATCCCTTTAATCTTGTGACGGTTCTCTCTGAGATAGGTCATATCGGGTAGAACAATATTCACCCCATGCATATCATCAGAAGGAAAAGCTAACCCCGCATCGACTAAAATTATCTCATCGCCAAATTCAAATACACATGTATTCTTGCCGATCTCATGTAATCCACCTAAGGGAATAATTTTTAGCTCAGCAACAGTTGAATTGTTATTTTCGGTCATTTTTTCCTAATTTTCTCCTGATAGGATCTTTCCTTTTGGTTTTGTTTTTTTAAAAAAAACTATTCGGTTTTCTTAAAACTTTTAAAGTAATTCTTGCAATACTTTCTCTAAATCCGCCTGCATTGGTTGGGATAAAGCAACCAGAGGAAGTCTCACTCCTCCAACATTCCAACCCCGTAAATTGAGGGCAGCTTTGACAGCAATAGGATTGGTTGTACAAAAGAGAGCTTTAAAAAGTGGCAAATACTTAGTATTAATAGCTTCTGCTTGCTCTATGTTACCTGTCAAAAAACTGCCGATCATTTGTTTGATTTGCTTTCCCACTAAATGGCTAGCTACGCTCACTATTCCCACTCCACCGACAGATAACATGGGTAAAGTAAGAGCATCATCACCAGCATAGATATCCAGCGAGTTACCCGAAAGTCTACGGATCTGCGCGGCTTGCTCTAGATTGCCACTTGCCTCTTTAATAGCAACAATATTATCTATTTGCGCTAATTTTGCAGCTGTTTCTGGCAAAAGATTTTGACCAGTCCTTGTAGGTATATTGTACAACATAATAGGCAGTTGTGGCACGGCGGTTGCTATAGTCCGAAAATGCTCATAGAGACCATCTTGGGGTGGCCTATTGTAATAGGGCACTACTTGCAACGAGCCATCTACACCTAAATCTGCAGCCTTTTGTGTGGCATATACAGCCTCCTTGGTACAATTAGAGCCTGTCCCAGCAATCACCTTAGCTCGAGAACCAACAGCATTTTTAATTACCTGAAAAAGCTGATATTCTTCTTCCCATGTTAGCGTAGGTGATTCCCCTGTTGTTCCGCATACTACTATCCCATCACTGCCATTTGAAATTAAATAATCCGCCAAGGATTCTGCAACTGCATAGCTAACTTCTCCTTGCTCATCAAAGGGCGTAACCATCGCAGTAATAACTTGTCCAAAATTCATAGATTCTAAAAAGTTGTTTTGGTATATTGAGATTTGACACAGCCTTTACTAACTAGAAGCTCGGCGATCTGGATTGCATTAAGTGCAGCTCCTTTGCGTATTTGATCCCCGCAGAGCCACAATTCTAGAGCAGATGGATGGGAAAGATCTTGTCGTATTCTTCCTACCAAGACATCATCTTTACCTGAGGCATCTATGGGCATAGGAAAATAATTACTCTTCCAGTTTTGGACTAATTTGACTCCTGGGGCTTTCTCTAGCAGTTGTGTGGCCCTCTCAACTGTCATCGGAGCTTTAAATTCAATATTAACCGATTCAGAATGAGCCCTTAAAACAGGTACTCTCACACAGGTGGCACTAATTCTCAAATGAGGCTCACCGAATATCTTACGGGTTTCATTGAGCATTTTCATCTCTTCTTCACAGTAGCCCTGTTCATTGAGCGCTGAATTGTGAGCAAACAGATTGAAAGCTAGAGGATAAGGGAAAATTTCTGGCGTTGGCGGTCGCCCCGATAGAATATCTTTGGACTGTTGTTTAAGCTCTTCCATTGCTCTAGCTCCGGCACCTGAAGCCGATTGATAGGTTGAAACTACCAGTCTTTCTATGGGGTTAACTTGATGTAGAGGGTAGATAGCTAAACCTAAAAGTATTGTAGTGCAGTTAGGATTGGCAATAATCCCCTGATGATTCAAAATAGCATCTGGATTAATCTCAGGCACAATCAATGGGACACTTTCATCCATCCGAAAAGCGCTGGAATTGTCGATTAAAGTTGCTCCACTAGAGACAATTGCAGAGGACCACTGACGCGATATACTACCACCTGCTGAAGCTAGAACAATATCTACATCTTTGAAAGAATCTGGATTGACTGCTTCAATCTCAATAGATTCCCCCTTGAAAGAGAGAACTTGGCCTGCAGAGCGAGGAGAAGCTAGTAACTTGAGGCGAGTTAGAGGAAATTGGCGAGACTCCAATAATTCCAAAAGTTCAGAGCCAACAGCCCCGGTAGCTCCAAGAATCGCAACATGCAAGCTTGAATCAGACAAGTTTATTTTCTCCTTTTGAATTTCATTTACTAAGTTTAACCGAAATTTCTCGATACACAGGGTAACTTTATAGGATTATAATGGAAGTTCTGTCTGCTGCGATAGAATTCCAGTTTGCGCACAGTCTAACAGTCTTACAATTTGAGAACTTAAAGAGAGAAATGAAAGTTACCCAGGAAAAACTACCCTCTAGCCAAATTGGCTTGAATATTGAGATCGATGCCGAAGTCTCCAAAAAGACTTACGAAAAAGTTGTTCAGAATCTGGCACGTACAGCCAATATTCCTGGGTTTCGCAAAGGTAAAGTACCTCGCCAAATTTTGATCCAGAGACTTGGTAGCGAAAGAGTCAAAGCTGCTGCCTTAGAAGAGATACTGCAAAATGCAGTAGATGCGGCAATCAAGCAGGAAAAGATCGATGCTCTTGGTAACTATCAAGTTGAACCAAGTTTTGAGCAATTGATCAATAGTTTTCAACCTGAGCAATCGGTTTCATTCAAGGTGGCTGTGGATGTACCACCAACAGTTGGGCTCTCTGAATATCGCAATTTGACTATCAAAGCCGAAGAGGTTCTCTATGATGAGGCTCAGCTCGAACAATACCTTTCTCAGAAGCAATCTGAGCTAGCAACTTTGGTCCCAGTAGAAAATCGTCCAGCCCAACAAGATGATACAGTTATAGTAGACTATGAAACCTTCGAAGCTACTGAAAGTGGTGAAAAAGGTGAGCCTATTGCCGATCTAAAAGCCGATGAATACAAAGTCGAATTGGTTGAAGATAGACTTATATCTGGAATGTTAGAAGGTTTGGTGGGTATGAGCCCAGGTGAAGTCAAAGATGTTTTAGTTTCTTTCCCTGCTGATTATCCTCGCACTGAATTAGCTAGCAAGGATGTGATTTTCACCTTTTCTCTCAAAGAAATTAAAGCCAAAGAACTACCAAATCTTGATGATGACTTTGCTTCTGAAATCAGTGAACATGAGACATTTGAGGAATTAAAAAAATCCTTACAAGAAGATTTTCAAAAAAGAGCTCAAGATTCCACTACAGAAAATATTCATCTAGCAATCTTAGATGAGCTGGTAAAATCTACTGAAATAGAATTGCCCGAAACACTTATTGAGCAAGAAACCCAAGCTGTTTTGACCCAAACTGCTATGCAAATGGAGCAATATGGCTTAGATGTTAATAAATTGTTTACCAAAGAAAATCTTCCTAAACTAAAAGCTAATGCTCGCCCCGATGCAATTAAAAAACTAAAAGAAAAGCTAATCCTTGAAGAGATAGGCAAAACTGAGAAACTCACAGTAGATCCAGCAGATCTGCAAGAAAAAATTGAGCAAGTCAAACAAGAACTCGCTGATAGACAGGTAGATGATAATCGTCTGCGCTCATATCTTGAAGGTGAACTCTTGTCTCAAAAGACCCTTGAATGGTTACAGGAAGTAGCTCAAGTTGAGCTACTTCCTCCTGGCTCAACAACTGCCGAATCAGAAGAGGCAGCAGCAGTTGATACTATCGATGTAAAAGCTGAACAAACCACCTAATCGGGTATATTATGCCCAAAAAAATCATAGTAGTTGGAGCCGGTATTGGCGGATTAACTACAGCAGCCTTACTTGCCAAAAGAGGCTACCTCGTCAAAGTTTATGATCAAGCAATAGTCCCGGGAGGCTGCGCTTCTACATTTAAGAGAAAAGGTTTTATCTTTGATGTAGGAGCCACCCAGGTTGCAGGGTTAGAGCAAGGTGGCATACATCAGCAGATTTTTACTGAGCTGAATGTACCTATTCCTGAATATAGCCCCTGCGATCCAGCTTGCGCAGTTTTTCTTCCGGGTGAAGCTAGCCCTATTAATATATGGCGAGATCCTCAAAAATGGAAAGAACATAGGCAACAGCAGTTTCCTGGGAGTGAATCTTTTTGGCAACTACTTACTAAGTTGTTTGAAATAAGTCTGCGCTTTCAGTCACGCAACCCTGTTCTTCCTCCAAAAAATTGGTGGGACTTGAGAGAGCTTGTTTTGGCTTTGCGAGCTGAGACAATGCTCACTGTTCCTTTTAGCCTGTTGACTGTGCGAGATCTTTTGCGCCTTTTGGGATTAGATAAAGATCGCAGGCTAAAAACATTTCTAGATATTCAACTAAAACTTTACTCTCAAACCGACACAAATCAAACAGCTCTGCTCTACGCTGCCACAGCGCTATCTTTGTCCCAATCCCCACACGGGCTCTATCATCTCCAAGGTAGTATGCAAGTCCTGAGTGATTCTTTGCTACAGGGGCTAAATAAATATCAAGGTGAATTATTTATGCAGCATAGGGTAGAGCTGATTGAACCTGGCAAAGTAACGGTGCGCAACCTGAAAACCAATGATGTAGTCCAGCAAGAGGCAGACTATATCGTTGCTAATACTACCGTTCAAGATCTAGTCAAACTAACTCCAGCGCTTCCAAATTCTTACCGCAAAAATGTAGAGAGGTTAGAAAAGCCTTCTGGCGCTTTTGTGATTTATCTTGGGGTTAAAGATTCGGCAATTCCTGCCAATTGTCCGCCTCATCTCCAGTTTCTTTACGATTATCATGGCCCCATTGGGGAAGACAATTCACTTTTTGTCTCAGTAAGTAAGCCAGGAGATGGTCGAGCTCCAGTTGGAAAAGCTACAATCATTGCCTCTTGCTTTACTGATATAGACAAATGGTGGGGAGATAGCGTGGACTACCCCCAGCTTAAGGAACAATATAGTCAAGCTACATTAAAACGTTTAGCCCAACATTTTAACTTAACAAATGAAACTATTGTCCACCAAGAAAGCGCAACTCCACGAACTTTCTTTCACTATACTGGGCGTGAATTGGGTATAGTTGGAGGTATCGGGCAGAGACTCTCTACATTCGGACCTTTGGCCATTGCCAATCGTACTTCCATTAATAGTATTTACCTAGTAGGTGATTCCACTCATCCAGGTGAAGGAACAGCAGGTGTGAGCTATTCCGCCTTGACCGTAGTTAGACAAATTGAGGCAGATTCATAAACAAATTATTTATGATTGAGCGCATTTCAGCTTTAGGTTTGGATATTGGCCAAAGGCGTATAGGTATAGCAGGCTGCGATGGAACTGGGCTGATTGCTACAGGATTGACTACCCTGGAGAGACGTTCATATAGCTATGACCTAGCCCAGCTTAAATACTGGGTAGATCTTAGAAAAGCCCAAATCTTGGTAGTTGGTCTTCCCTACACAATGAGTGGAAATATTGGCTACCAAGCTGAAAAAATACAAACCATAGCCGAGAGATTATCTGAGTCTCTAGAGCTACCTTTAGAATACGTAGATGAGCGATTAACCTCCCACGAAGCTACCCAACAGCTTAAAACCCAGAAAAAATTTAATTCTCGCCATGATAAGGGAATGATTGACAAACAAGCTGCTACGATAATCTTGCAGCAGTGGCTAGATAGTCGAAGAGCTCAAGGATGAGCACTTTTAAGTTTTAGCATTCTCTGGCCAATTAATTTTTCTAGAGATTGGCTATCTCGGACTTTTTTAGTTATTGTGTTAAATTCTGTTACCGTTAAGCCGCTACTTTCGACATATTGCTTGGACTTAAGGCAATAGTTCACAGCTATCTTTTGAGCATCAGGAACCAAATTGCGCATGGTATCACTTTGATTACAGATTATTTCTGGTGGCTCTTTACCTAAGATAGACTGAATATTAGTATATGCTTGTTTTCTTTCACTTTCTATATTTAAAATAGCCTTGGCATATTTGTTAATTTGAACTTCACTCAAATCCTGTGAGTAGGCCAAAATACTTGTATTGCGCGATAGCGACTGCCAAGAGTGATAGTCTGGTGCAAAACCAATTAAAATACTGAGCATCGCTAGAATACTAGTAGTAAGAGAATAGACTGTGGAATTTCTGCCAGTTACAGAAGGAAACGAAAATTTGAAAGTCTCTGCTGATTGTCCAAAACACCAAAACATCAATATTGCAGTTAGAAAAATTCACTACCCATAACAGAATTGTTTATTTGTTTATTTGTTCCTGAATTTTTCAAGATAACGATATTGCTCACTAAAATATCGATATTATTAAATAACTATTAAATAATTATTAAATCTTGACTATGTACTCATACCATTGTCCTGTTTTGAGTAACCCTCTTCTAGCTGGGCTCAATCTCCAACCAGGTGAGCATTATTTAGATGCCACAGTTGGAGGAGCCGGACATAGTCGGCTAATCCTCGAGAGCTACCCAGATATTAAACTGACTGCTATAGATAGAGATGCCATGGCTATTAGCGAAGCATCAAGGGTGCTGGCTGAATATGGAGATCGCGTGAGTTTTTGGAGAGGTCCTTTTTCTCAATATGACCCAGGTTTATTAAAATTTGCTGGAATTGTCGCAGATCTAGGTGTGAGTTCAGCTCAATTAGATCGACAAGAGAGGGGTTTTAGTTTTCGAGAAACTGCGGCATTAGATATGCGGATGGATGATCGCCAGGAGCTCTCTGCAGCCGAGATCATTAATTATTACAAAGAACAAGATCTAGCAGAAATTTTTTTCAAATATGGCCAAGAAAGACTATCGCGTAGGATTGCTAAGGCCATTGTCCAAAAGCGTCCCTTACAGACTACCACGCAGTTAGCTGAAATCATCTTTCAAAGCGTGCCGGTTAGTTATCGCCATGGCAGAATTCATCCAGCAACAAGGGTTTTTCAAGCTTTACGTATTGTAGTTAACCAAGAGCTAGAAGAACTAGAAAGGTTTCTATCGCTCTCACCCAATTGGTTAAAACCTGGTGGTATTTTGGCAATTATCAGTTTTCATTCACTCGAGGATCGTTTGGTTAAGCATAGCTTTCGCAATAATACTATGCTCGAGATAATCAACAAAAAACCTATCATTGCCGATACTCAAGAGCAGCAAGAAAATCCTCGCTCGCGCTCAGCTAAGTTGAGATTTGCTCTGCTAAAGCCCTAGCAAGAACTGGAGCTAGCAGTATTGTTTTAGTAAATCCAGAAAATAAGTAAATTCCTGACCAAAGTGGAATTGCGCCCATCATTGGACGATTGGGATCGCCGCTAAAAGCAACTAGACAATTTTGGGCTGTAAATGGTAAATCGACAAATTTAGGCAAAAGTCTTTCAATCCCTGCTTTGATTTGCTTTTGACTCCAATCTAGATCTAAATTGGCAAAAGGATCACTAATAATATGGCTAGTCTGTCC
The DNA here is from genome assembly GCA_903887375.1 of uncultured cyanobacterium. Taxonomy (GTDB): domain Bacteria; phylum Cyanobacteriota; class Cyanobacteriia; order Cyanobacteriales; family Microcystaceae; genus CAISPN01. The sequence goes on along the minus strand of CAISPN010000073.1, from coordinate 6,066 downwards.
CAGATAAATACTACCATCTCGAAATTGAACTGCTCCAACATCTACTATACTTTCTTGACTTTCTGGAGTGAGCTTTTGCCATAGGAGATCTGTTTGACTCATTTTTGCTTCAAGAGTAAAACGTTTGATCGTTGCAGGCATGAGCATCACATTTAACCGTAATTTCTTTTGGGCTGGAACTTTCAAAACAACACAGTTAGTAAAATATATCTTCGAGGTGATCCCTATACTCTCTAGGATGAAGCGACTTAGACCTCCAGCAGAGATAATTGTATGAGAACAATAGTATTTATTAGTATTAGTAATTACCCCTTGTATCTGATTTGCCCTTCGGATAAGATCAGTAACTTTTTCGTAACGAATTTCTCCAGATAGCCGTTTAAAGGCATCTTGGTAAGCCATGTTAACCCTTGTAGCGTTAACATGAGCATGAGATAAGCGTAGAGCCCCCGAGATAGACTCAGGATTGAGCAGAGGCTCTAACTTACAAGCAGAATCAACACTTAATAGTTCAGGTAATTCATGACATTGACTATATTGCTGAGCAACCTCTTGGGGATTTTCAGTACTGTCTATTGTCAAAAGAAGATCCAATTCTCTAAATTCTATGTTCTGCTCTAGTTCCTCAGAGAGATGACGATAGATTTGGATACTTTGAGCAAAAAGAGAGGATATTTCAGGATTGGTTCCAGCTTGATAGGGCAATCCACCATAGCTACAAGTTGTGGCATTATTAATGAACTGGTCCTTCTCTAGTAACAAAACTTTGAGCTTGCGTTTAGCCAATTCGTAAGCTAGGGCAGATCCAGTGATTCCGCCCCCAATTACAATACAATCGTAGGTTGTTTGGTGATTCATTTATGTCGCAAATCATTGAGATTCTCTCAGCTGAAGAAATTCGCCGTACTGTTACACGTCTAGCTTCCCAGATTCTAGAAAAATCAGATTCTCTTGAGGATTTAGTTCTCTTGGGCGTTTATACAAGGGGAGTTCCTTTAGCACATTTGATTGCTCAGCAGATAGAGATTCTCGAACCGGTAAAAATTCCGGTCGGAGCTATCGATATTACTTTCTACCGAGACGATTTAGCTCAAATGGGCACTAGAACCCCTGCTAAAAGCAAGATTCCCTTTAATTTAAGCGGTAAGGAAGTTATCTTGATTGATGATGTTATCTTCAAAGGAAGAACAGCAAGAGCTGCTCTTAACGCTATTGGTGACTATGGCCGTCCTCAAGCCATTCGCCTTTTAGTTTTGGTAGATCGTGGACATCGTGAAGTCCCCATTCACCCTGATTATACTGGCAAAAAACTGCCTACATCTAGCGAAGAGAAAGTCAAAGTATATTTTCAGCAAACCGATGGACGCCAAGTAGTAGAACTAATTAAAAGCTAAATAGTTATGGTTTTCTGGGGAAGAGCTGCTTTGACTTCCTGATAGACTGCTAAATCAAACCAAAAAGTTGTACCAATACCCACTTCACTCACCAAATTAATTTTACTGTAATGCTTATCTATAATATTTTTAACAATAGAGAGCCCTAAACCAGTTCCCTCTAAAGTATGTACTCTGTTTTCTACGCGATAAAAGCGATCAAAAATAGCTTCTTGATCTTCTGACCCTATTCCTATTCCTGTATCCGATACTTCAATTCGCACTTTAGGTTCTAGTTCATCTTCAACGCAGTAGCAGAAGATGACTACTGAGCCCCCTGATGGTGTGAATTTGACCGCGTTTCCTACCAAGTTGGTGAGGATCTGAAGAATTAGATCATAGTGACCCCATACAGATGGTAAGCCAGGCTCTATTGAGTAACGAAGATCTAACTGCTTGTCTCTTGCACTTAGCTGATGACTTCTGGTTATTTGCTCAACGACTTGGGATAAATCTACTGAATTTAGGTGATAGGTCTTGGAAGATTCTAAGCGAGATAAATCTAAAACATCATTGACCAGACGAGTTAGCCTATCAGTTTCGTGATTGGCGGTTTCTAAAAATTCCTTGCGTTCTGTATCTGTTAGATCGTCATTGTACTCATATAGAGTCTCAATAAAAGACTTGATGTTAAAAAGAGGCGTTCTCAATTCATGAGAGACATTGCTGATAAAGTGGCTCTTGGCTTCATTGAGCTCTACTTCTTTAGTGATATCTTGGACTGTCATAGCAATTCCTCTGATATCATCTTTTTGTTGATCTAGTACTTGTCTTAGGAGAACTCTGACTGTTGTTGGCCTAGCCCCAGATAGACTGATGGTAAATTCTTCTGCAGCGCTTTCTTGTTCTTCTTGAGATTTGAGAATCTTGCCCTTAATCATTTCCTGTAATGGGACTGATAACTGCTGTTTTAGTTCAATTGGTAGATGTTCAATAGCATCTTCTCCAATCAACATATCTTTAGATTCCCAACCAAATAACCTTCTGGCAGTAGAATTGACCAAAATCAATTTGAGTTGAGTATCTAAAAGAATTGCTCCATCGGCAATAGTTGAAACTAATGTATCTAGCTTGGCCTTTTGCGCAGTTAATTCTTCAATATTTTGCTCATCATAGCTCTCTAGCCTTTGAGCCATATCATTAAAACTATAGATAAGCTCACCTAGCTCGCCGCCAAATGGCAACTCTACCCGCTGTTTAAAATTTCCTGAAGCAATATTTTTTACCCCAACTAACAGCTCTTTAATAGGTCTGGTGATGATAATTGCATTGAAAACAGCTCCTAGAATCACCATAGCCCAAATTGAGATAAACACTGCAATGGTTACATCTCTAGTTAGATTAGATGAAACAGTCACTGTTGGGTTGGGATTAATCCCAATTGCTAAGGTACCCAGTTTTTTTCCCTCATGCATCAAAGGGACAAAGACATCTACTACATCTCCACCTGGACTGTTGTGCTGCCTGACTCTTGTTAAAGTGATATCATCGCTCTTTGGCAATTCTAAATTGCGGTCAATGGTTAGTGAATCTTTAACCTCGGCTCTAGAGTAAGGTATGCCAAAAAATATTTTCCCTTGTTGGTCTGCGTAGAGAATATATTTTATACTAGAAGTTGTATTGTAAAAGCGTGTGCTAAATTGGGCAACTTCATTGAGATTACCCTCTGCTACTATCGGAGCTACATTGGCAGCGAGCAATAGCCCAAGATCAGTACCAAAGCGCGTATCATTTAAACGAGCATCCTGCTGAATTGTATTGACAGCCCAAAAGGTTAAACCGCTCATCAGCAGCGAAACCACAAGGGTTGCCGCTGCCATAAGCCTTGTCTGGAGTGTGAAGTCAGACCACCATCGAGACGTTCCTCTGCGTAATCCCTCTAGTAGTTTTAACAATTTCTTTACAAAATGTGAATTTTCTTAAAGATTTATGATTTAAATTATACTATTTCTCTCACAAAAGTTAAGCACCTTTGAAAAGTCCTTGAGGTCTAAAGAGCAATATTGCAATCATAATTACTAGAGCTACAGCTAGCTTGTAATCAGTTCCCAGCCAAATGATACTCACTTCTTGGGCTATCCCGATAATAATTCCTCCTGCGACTGCTCCATATGGGTTACCAATGCCACCTAAGATTACCGCAGCAAAGATCGGCATAATCAAAAACCAGCCCATATCGGGTCTGAGTGCCCCAACAATCAGACCATATAGACTGCCACTAAAGGCGGTGATGATTCCTGTACATAACCAAGTCCAAAGGATTACAGCTTTGACATTGATGCCAGAAACTCCGGCTAAATCAATGTTGTCAGCTACTGCTCGCATTGCTTTGCCCATTTTTGTTTTTTGCAACATAAAATGAAGAGCTACAACTATTGCCAAAGCTAGAAAAATCACCAAAACTCGACTTGCTTCTATTTTTAAATTGCCTAGGCTAATTGCCTGCATCAACGGGATATTGTAGCGCTGATTATTGCCACCCCAGAACAAAAGTATACTATTGCGGATAAAAAGCGCCAGGCCAATTGAAATAACTGTGAGCGTGGTAGAACTAGCCTTGCGCTCTCGCATAGGCTTCCAAATCAAAAACTCACTAGTTAGAATCAGTAAAACAGTTGCCAAAGCACCTATCAAAATTGCCAACCATAAATTCAACCCCAAACTATTAAAGAAAAAGGCTAGATAGCCTCCAAGTGTCATCAGATCACCATGGGCAAAATTGGAGATACGCAATATTCCTAGGGTCAAAGTCAAACCAATTGCAGCTAGAGCAATGATACTCCCAACGGCTAAACCATTGAACAATAGTTGAAAGATATTCATAATCGTTCTACTACTGTTTGAGATTTTCTTGACCAGAGATGACCTTGGCAACTTCAATCTTATCGCCCTGCTTGATTTTATCGACTACATCCATACCTTCGGTGACATTGCCAAAGACAGCATAGTCGCCATCAAGAAAGGTCAGATCCGATAGAGCGAAATAAAATTGGGAGGAGGCTGAATCAGGCGCTTGGGATCTGGCCATTGCCACCGCACCACGCACATGATGTAGTACAACCTTTGTAGAGGGTAATCCTGCTTGTTGGCCTAACGCTTTATTGTACTGAGGGGCATTCTCACCTTCTAATTTGATCTCTAGAGGTATATTGCGAGACTGACCAGTTTTGGGATCTCTATAACCACCAGTACCATTGCCGAGTGGATCTCCACCTTGAGCTACAAAAGGTTGAGGATCTTTAACTACACGATGAAATTTCAATCCGTTGTAGAAACCTTTTTCAACTAGATCTACAAAATTGCCAGCAGTAATTGGGGCATTGTTTCCATCAACTTCGATCAAAACTTTACCACCGTTAATGAGCATTTCTACGGTAGCTTTACCTTCTAAGCGAGGTAATTGATTATTTGTATTCATAGCTTTACCCTGTTGGGGTGTAATAGTAGGTTGAGAATTGGTTGGAGTTACAGAATTAGAACAGCTAACAAGGGTTAAACAGCCTAAAAGAAAAATAGTATAGAAAAATTGAGATATCTTTAATTGTCTCTTCATAATCCTTCTAAAGGAACCTCTAAAAATCTAGCAAGTTCAGCACCTTGATTTTCTAGTTCAGATAGGGAGATAGGTTCACCTACACGGGTCAAAGAAATCTCCCGACCAGGTTTGATTTTCAGATAAAGAGTACGTCGGGGATTTAACCCTTCTCGAATATCTGCTTTGACTGCCTGTACATCTTCAAGCGGGTATTTTAAATCAATTCGCCTATTTTTTCCAGGAAATCCCCAGCGGAAAAAGGTGACTTGACCTGTTTCTTTGTTGAACTCATTATAGCCACCGCCAATTTCCCATTTGATCGTCAGCCACAGATAGAGAGAAAGTATAGTTCCGGCAATACCATAAAATAATAGAGCCACGCCCTGTGGTACAAATTGCAGTCCACTGGGATCACTGACGATGAGAAAATTTTTGTGAAAATAGCTAGACAAACCAGCTAAAAGAAATCCTACTCCTCCTAAGGCGGTAGCAGCAGCCCAAAAGTAGTTACTGAGCCTACGTGCTCCCATAATTTCTTGACGCAGGATCAACTCCGTTTGAGTTAAAGTCTGGTTTTTCATCTTGCTTGTTATTAATCTTTAGTTTCTACTATATCCTACAAGAACAATGAACCATTATTGAATTGGTTAGAATGTATTTAGAAAAAATTTATGAAACCTTGTAAAATTTCTGAAATTTGTTAATAATATCTTAATAGAGAGAGCCTAGTTTACTTAAAAAGGGTCGTTTGGCATCTTCTTCTGTTGCGTTATGTAACAATGTTTTAATATTTATTTGTTCATAATTGTGCTAGCAAGGCAACTTGATAGTAATAACAGGCAAATGACTAGCTTAATTGGGGTAAAAAAACTTAGAATTAGTTTTATACCCTAGGTTGAGACCCAGATTATTAGAAATCTTGCTTTTGATTTCATTTATCTAAGAGGATTTGAAAAAATGACCATTGCAGTCGGACGTGTCCAGGAAAGAGGATGGTTTGACATCATCGATGACTGGCTAAAGCGTGATCGTTTTGTCTTTGTAGGTTGGTCTGGACTACTGCTTTTCCCCTGTGCTTACTTAGCACTAGGCGGCTGG
>CAISPN010000072.1 GCA_903887375.1 uncultured cyanobacterium | reverse complement strand
TTACCTCCAATTCTCAAGGACATTTATGGAGTACACAACTTGAATTATATCTAGGAGTAGAGCAAGGATTCTTAAGGTTTTTTACCCCTGAAGGTAAACTAGTACCTAGACCGGAAGAGATAGCAGAACAGGCAGAAGAAAGAGCAGAGCAAGCAGAAGAAAGAGCAGGACAAGCAGAACAGAAAGCAGAGCAAGCAGAACAGAAAGCAGGACAAGCAGAAGAAAGGGCAGAGCGTTTAGCGGCTAAACTACGGTCCCTAAATATTGATCCAGAAACAATTTAGTCTATTGAAAAATTAGTATTAACAAATTGAATTTAACCCCAGGAACCCCTTTGGAGAAGTTTGGCATCCGGGGGGATAACAACCGGTAAGCCTTGACAGCTTCATCAACAAGCAAATCACAAGATTTCAGATAATATACGAGCACCATCTAATGAATAAGCAGCGTGTTGAACTTTACTAAATAAATCCTCAAATTCTTGTGGAGCAAGATAGTTACTGTGGAAGTCTGTTCAATATTTGCAGTAGGCAGTATCCTGAGTTGAGCCCCATTAAAATAGTACTCCTTGAAAAATGCCAACTATCTTGCTAGAGTGGCGCCCAATATCCCGAAAGATTAATCAGGCGCATATTAGCTCAAAGTCCCTCAACCATCTCACTCATGCACCAGAATTTAATCTTAAAGAGCAAATTTGGCAGGATATTTAAAAGGTTTGTGGTGGAAGCTCTCTGTTAACTTAGAGGAATTAAAATACTACACCAAGCAAAGATTAGAAGAAATGACTACTAAAGTTATCGCCAGTATTGTCAGATGAGAATATATCTAACTTTTCCTCGTAAGTAGGTAGATACATTACAATAAATAATTCAAGACACAGCGATATTCTGGGAGTTACTACAAGCACCCCCATAAATACTGGTCTTGTATAATGAAAATATCTGATTTTTGTTGAACATAATCATAATCCTGATAAAAGGATGCTATGAAACTGTCTAAAATACTGGAAGAAAAAATTGCTCTCCGCATCGCTGATAGTCCAAATGAAGTCTTCATGCGTCAGGATTTTAACGACCTCGCTGATTATAACCAGGTTGGTCGTAGTCTGCGCCAGTTAGTGGTCAAAGGGATAATTATAAAAATAGGCTATGGTCTTTATGCCAAAGCAGGGATTTCTCCCTTAAGTAACCGTATAGTGCCTCGCAGAAGTTTGCGTGATTTGGCAACTGAGGCTCTCAAAAAATTGAAGATAGAAGTATTTTCCTCAAGCTATGACCAAGCTTACAATCAAGGACAGACAACACAAGTTCCAACAGGAAGAGTTATTGGAGTTAAAGGGCGTGTTGCTCGTAAAATTGGCTATGAAGGGAAATATATAACTTTTGAGTACATTTCCTGATTTAGACCAGATACAACTGATTGCTGCCGACCTTGGTGTTGATGCTTCTAGGGGAAAGTGAGGGATGTCTAGAACTTCTCCAGACATAAAAACAACATCGGTCTTGAAATATGTTCGCATTTTTGTGAACATATAAAATTGAGGGTTAGTTATGCCAATAACAAGAGTTGTCTTTTACCAAGATGACGATAAAAGCGTTCCAGTTCTTGAATGGCTAGACTCGCTTCCTCCTAAAGCTCAAGACAAATGCTTTGTGAAAATATAACGAAAACCTAAATTAGAGCAAAAGCCAGATAAGTACACATATGAGGAGCAATAGCAGATGGCAGAGGGTAAAATGACGAGTGATGCACTAAAAATATTGCATCGACGATACTACAAGAACAATCCAGCGCGTTTGGCTGGGTTAGAAGAGGCTTTTATTAACGATGATGTCGCCCGAAAGCTCCATGAACTTCGCACAAAAGCGGGTCTATCCATGCGTGAACTAGCTGACAAGGTTGGCACACAAGCATCAGTCATCTGTCGGTTAGAAGATGCTGACTATGAGGGACACTCTCTTTCAATGCTTAACCGAATTGCCTCAGCCCTCAATATGCGGGTATCGGTTAATTTTGTTCCGCTTGTTTCCGATACACAGAGTAAATAATTTTTAAAATACTATAAACAGGATATCTTTAGTTAAATAGTAAATAAGTATTTACTGTCAAATGCCAACTATCTTGCTAGAGTGGCGCCCAATATCCCGAAAGATCAATCAGGCGCATATTACCCCTGCCCTTGTAAAAGAGGGACTTAGCTTGCTTTATTTCTTTTCTTGTTCTTTAGCTTTCTCAAAGATCCTAAACTGACCAAACCTCCAAATACAGCCAATAGATTGGATGGCTCAGGTACAGCCCGTGTGTTGAAGATTAGTCCATCAACAGTCATTAATGAAATTAAAAAAAAGAGTCAAATTTAGCATTTGTGAACGAGAAAAAGCTAGCAAAAATAGAATCAAGTCAGACTATGGTCAACTAGTACCTAGACCGGAAGAGATAGCAGAACAGGCAGAAGAAAAGGCAGAACAAGCAACTCACCGGTCAGAGCAAGCAGAAGAAAGGGCAGAGCGTTTAGCTGGGATATGACTATAAAAGAGTTAACGTTGGTGAGTATCGGATAATCTACACTTTTGATGTGGAAACACTGTTTTTAATCTTTATCGGAAAGCGGAATGATGATGAAGTCTATAACCTTCTCCAGCATTAATTTAGCGAAGATACTGTTATGAGTAAGTGGAGACAATGTTCTTTAGGTGATGTAGTAAAAATTGGAAATGGCAAGTCTCGTCTGGCATCAGTAGGGCAACTCCTATTTATGGTGGAAATGGAATTATGATATTAGGCTATACCGCTGAGAGCAATTACAAGTGTTTGCAGCTTGGGAACTAGACCTTATCTTCATAATATGGATATTTTAAATATTTTATTGAAACAGAGGAATTAATTTTAAGCCTAAGTTTAGCTGCTTCTCCCCCTTTTATTTCAATTACTTGATCTATAAGAGTTGATGGACCATACATTGGGCAATATTGGGGATTAGCTAAACAAGGAGGAATATTCATTAAGACTGATTTAATTTTTCCATCTCTTAAGAAAATCATATCTAAAGGAAAATAAACGTTGTGCATCCAAAAATTTACATAGTGAGAATTCTGCAACAGAAATAGCATTCCTCTATTATTAGGAATATTATCTCGAAACATCATTCCTAAGGCTATTTCTTCTGAAGTTCTAGCTACTTCTAGATTAAAACTTTTCCTGCCTAATCTTGTAATCGCTTCAATAGGCAATTTTTGTGGTTTTGTCATATTTAAACAGGCTTAGTTTTACTAGACGATCTTCGTAACCGTCCAAGGGACTTAGGAAATTTAAGGATGATAGAGGTCTTCATACGATAAATAGGAAATCTTGTGTGAATAAGTCGACTTAAGTGGGATACTCGTTCAAGGAGTAGACTGGGAAGTAAAGCCAGAGAGCATTAAGGTGATGTCATGGTTCTGCTAGAAGAAAGAAATAATACTGAGCAACATATTGAAGAATTAGAAGAAAAGCAGAAAAAGTAATTATCCAAGCTGTCTAGGATGTTAAAGCGTTTGACGCACTTCAAACGCACTCAGCCCCTCAAAGGTTAGTACAGATTACTTAAAAATAACGGCTGAAATGCTTATCTCTTATCACCCCTTGGGACACTTACATGAATCCAAACTCTCAAAAGCTATCAATTCCTCCATCCATAAATGGTTTTAAAGCCAAGGTCGACAGCTAAACCAAACCCAAGCCAGAGCATAAGCTTTATTCAGAAGAAAAGATTGATATAGTGCATGAGGAGCCTCTAAATATCTACAATAGTGGTATATATAAACTAATAATCTTTGTCTCTCAGCCTGAGCAATATTAAATGGTAGATACCAAAAATTGCCGAGGGGGTAACAAACTCTCGTAAACACTTATCTAGCAAGCAATTGAAGCCACTATCTCTCGAAAAAATTAGAAGGATGCAGACATAAACCTACATTAAATGAATGGGAAGCACAATAAAATTTTGTTGATGTTCCAATCAAGAGAAACTAAAGAGCATAAAAATGCACTCTTTTCTTAGTAATCAATCCAGTGAAAAAGCCTGGGTGTAATTCGCTCTTCTGTCGTATTTCTATGGTAGAACAAAGAATCGAGTAGTAAAAAGTATTGTACCTAGAGTAAGTCTAAAATAACTGAAACTTACTCTAGGTAGTATTTTGTTGATTGAATTTTGGGAATTAAGGCTGTATACTTGCTAAATCTGCTTCTAACAGATTGAGTTTATCTTGAGCTTCAACTTCTAAAATCCTCAAGGTTTTTAAATCTTCAGCAAACTTTTTATGTCTGGTCGTTTTATATTCCTCTAAATGAGTCTTGAACGCTTCAAGTGAAGAAAATACGGCCGTTTGTAAGGATTCACTCAACAATTTGGCAACTTGTAACTCAATTTGCTCATTCATTTTATAACGAAGAGAATCAGGTACCAGGTAGATATTACGAGATCTTGTAACGTTAACATCTTCATAACCATCTTGCTCTTGAAATTCTTGTTCCTTATAAACATCAACGTGGTGTCCAAAAATAGGCCAAACATCATAAACCCATCGTTCGCCTACTTTTACTTCTCTTCTTACAGTTCTATATCTTGGTCTTTGCTCTTTTGAATCATAAGCTTCTTCAAAAGACTCGTAGGAAAGTCCATCAATTGAAAACGATATACTCGGTAATTGCAATTCAATAGAGGGTGGTTGTAGACCTAAGGCTTTGGCTTGATTAATAAGGTCACTCACAATCTTTTTAGAACCGTCGCTTACCTTTTTGAGAGTTTCATCCCAAACTTGGGTGGTAGTTTGAAGAAATTGGTTTTTGTTTTCTTCTAAAAAGGCAGAAGCCTCAGAAGATGTGTAAAACTTGGAAGTTACACTAAGGATGGGTTTTGTTTGGTTTTTGTTCTCTTGAATGAAAGATGAACAACCAGTTTTAAGTAAATCTTCTAGTTGTCGTTCACTTTCAGAGATTTGTTCTTCTAGCACAATTAATTTCCTTGATGATCTTTGTTCATTCTCGTGCCAAAGCTCTTGGGTTGTTTTAATATCTTCAAGTCCTTTTTGGAGACAATTTTTGCCTAAGGTTAGGGCGCTTTTAACGGTTTCGTGCTTACTATTTTCTATCCATGAAGCAATAATGTCAGTAAATTGTTGAAATCCTGATCTCTTCCATTCCTTATCTGCTAGAGCGAGGATTTCTTCCCGGTTAGCATTTTGTAACCAGTTATCAGCATTTACTAACCCATGATATTTTTCGGCTAATTGTTTAACCGACTCCTTTTGGTTAAGTCGTAAAGGAGAAATATGTGAATCTCGACGAATACTAGAAGCCAGTAATGCCTGTGAAGATGATACTTCAATGACTTGATTTGATTCGATTCCTAGTTGGTTGATGAACAGTTCTGTAACTTCTTCTTTGGTCATATCACTGATTGTTTGTCGGCGATCTACTTGATTAACCACAATTAGCAAGCTGTCTTTGTCTCTTAGCTGAATGATATTATTACAGAGTTTCAGTACAGCATTAAATGCTTCTGTCTGTAGTTCTCCGTAATTAGCAACTAGGATGATTTTTTGAGTTTGAGCTAGAATTAGTTTTGATGACTCATGATACTCAGAATGTACCTCATTTTCTCCAGGCATATCATTTAGAGTAACGACTCCTTCTAATTCCTTATCTATTCCATAGAAAGGGGTATAGACAACTGGATATTCTGTAATTAGAGATGATTTTATCTTCAATAGAAAGAAAATTCGATAAAGATCATTCATTTGTTCTATCCATGTATTAATTTCATCACTTCCAGTAGGGATAGAGCGAAGATCTTTATCTATTTCTTTTGAAATAATCTTTGACAAAAGTGCTCTAGCTTGTGGATGAACATTGAGTTGAGATTCGATTTTAGCTAATCCATCTTTCTTAATCACTTCACAAACTTTATGGAGTTTTTCGAAAGTAGCTTGTTGAAAGCATTCTGGAACTTCCATTTTGGGTTCTTTGAGAGAGGAATCGTATTCAAATTGGATAATAAAGGAGGTAGCAGCAGAATTTCGAGCCGGAGCCACATTAAATCCCGCCGTGGCAGAGATTAAAGTAGATTTACCTGCTTTCATGGTCCCCATAATGGCAATATTGAGATTATTTTTTTTAGCCGTTCTTAGACTTTGACAGAGTAAGTCAATTACTTCAGATGGTTTAAGAACTTGAGCAATCTTTTCTAGTAATGGCAGTATCTGTTCAACATGTTCGATCTGCTTTGATCTTCGTTGAATTCCATTAACGTCATATTCTGGTATTCCTAATGTTTTGTAAAGTTCATTAACATTTCTAAAGAATTCCTCATCCCTTTTCGATAGTTCAGGTAACTGCAATGTATTCAATGAGCACATGTCTTTTTTCTCCTTACTTACTTATTCCTACTTATTCCTTTAACTCTAATGCTAAAAGTGAGAGGTTGCAAACAACAAATGTTGTTTGTCTATTCCGATAAGATAACCCTATACTATAGATCAAGACTTGTTATTGAGGGTAAAAAATGTCAAATAATTTTGAGAAGTACCAAACAGAACTTGAAAAGCTTGAAGCTGATTTTAAAGAAAAAGGGGCTCAACGCGCAAGAGAATTCGCTGAAAAAATGCAGTCTATGAAGCAGAAGCACCAAGAAGAAATTGCTAATCTAAATTATCTACAAAGCTTAGAAATAATCAAAAATGAGCTTGAGTATTAGAGGTTGCAAACAACAAATGTTGTTTGCCTATCCCGATTACCCCATATATGATCAAGATGTTGAGAATCTCAACTTATTGAGGGTAAAAAAATGTCAAATCCTGACAACCAATGTTTTTCTCTGTCTGAATTCTCCTACGACGCGGCAAAAGGCTGTATGGCTGGTATGGCTGTAGACGCAGTAGCGGCTATGATTGCCCCGGCAATCGCTCTTCCTGGTCTCCCAATCAGTTGCGCACTAGGTGCTACCTACACTATTACTGAATCTCTGATCGATTCAGCAAAATGTGCCTTTAACTCAGTTCCAGATTCTAATGGAGAGTCTCTTCGCAATCCATATTTATATCCAAGCTTGGATGAAATTCAATATGGAAGTGACTAGTACTTAACTTCTGGGGGGGCTGCTAACAGGTAATCCCCCTACTTTCACTCAAATCAATCATGTAACCTAATGGAGCGTGTACTATGGTTTTACCATTTATTCAACTAGGACTTCAAGTGCTGGGGACTATTATAGGATGCCACTCAGCTTCCAGCCAGAGAAAAGAAAATCAAAAACAGAGAGATTTTACAGACCAACAAAACCAAAAAACAAGAGATTTTACAGACCAACAAAACCAAAAAATTAGAAAGGAAGAAGAGAATTATCAGAAGATAGTTAGAGAGGATCAACGCAAATATGACGAACACAAGTCTCAACTTGACCGTGACCATCAGTTAAGAATACAGCAGAATGCACATTTAAATAATAAAGAACTTGTGGAGTTGCAGCAGAAGCACCAAACAGAACTTGAAACGCTTAAAGCTGATTTTAAAGAAAAAGGGGCTCAACGCGCAAGAGAATTCGCTGAAAAAATGCAGTCTATGAAGCAGAAGAACCAAGAAGAAATTGCCAATCTAAATTATCTACAAAGCTTAGAAATAATCAAAAATGAGCTTGAGTATGAAAGGATTGTGAAGGATTTGTGGCCTTTAGAAAATACTCCGATGCAGTTACTAGAAACTCATAACCCCAAATCTCCTTTAGGCATACCTCTTACAGTTTTGATGGTCAATACATCTAATCCACCATATTCTGATCTTGATGCGGATATTACTACTGACTTAAGAGATTTTAAAAGACAACAAATTGATCCTATTGATCCTAAGCGGTATATAGATTTTATGGATGGCGCTTGGAAAAAGGATCGCCAAGGTGGGGGAGCGGCCATTCAACAAATTCGAAGCCTCTGTAGGTCAATGCCAATGTTAATTTTGGAAGCTCAGTTTATTCCTCAAGCAAATGGTAATGATGAAGGCTACTTCAATATCAATTTTGCCTATTGGGGACTTGATGAGGGAACTTATGAATATTATGGTCCGTTCTTGAGTCAATTACCATGTAAATCTTTTCAAGATAATAGCCAGATCAGACAATTCATCTCTGTTTGCTTTAAGTTAATCCTGGGTTTTTGTACTGATGCCCACTACATAAAGCACTATGAAAAGCCTCCGTTTTTCCCCGATCTTATTAAACCAGTACTTAAGGTATTGGATCATAAGGTATTGGATCATCAAGAAACCACTTCCCTCACAGAAAACCTTATTGAGCAATACTGCCAAGCCTTAGAAAGCCAAAAAGAAGAAAAGGGTTTGTTGATTTCTGAATGGCTACTCGAAATAGCCTGGTCTATTCACTATATCCCTTCTCTTGCAGTTAGGATTGCAGATAGAGCGGTTAGAAATAGATTCTCAATCTAAGAGGATGTATACAGCTCAGGGAATAGAGGTAGGAGTTTTTTACAAGCTCCTACCAGTTGATCCGCACTAGTTGCCAGGTATCAGCTACCTTAGAATACGTTGGTCTTGGATAAAAACATTACTTTAAAAAGGTTTAGAGTTGTTTAAAACACTCATTTCAGCTGGGCTCAAAGATCCACAACTCGTTGTTTCATCTCGAAAACACGATTAAAAAGTAAGTATCTACCTGAGTTCACGGTAAGATCTTTCGATTATGTTTGTTGATTTTTAGCAGTCAACTAGCTGACAGTCCTTGGTCCGTGGCTGTAATTAAAATGAAGATAGTTAAGAATTACTAGCAGATTATTGGTATATTGTAAACCAATATTTATAGTTTGATATTTGTATCATCTGGGTTAAACTAGTATAACCAAGTTAATCTGAGAAATAGGCTGTATGAGTTTGTCAGAGTGGAAAAAGGAAGCAGAATCGAGAGGGTGGTGTATAGATGCTCTTATTGAAGACTTACAAAAGAATTGGCCCGACGCCGCTAATCAATCATTTGATGATGATAAAGATACACAGAAGAAAATACTATGTTTAGCTTTATCGGGTTGGTCTCAACAGAATGCAGCAGGAAAATTGGGGCTAGTAATAACAACTTTCAGACCGTATTGTTCTGCCGGGTTATACCAAGGACTCACTCAACTTTATAAAAGTTCTTCACGATCTAATTATCAAAAAATAGTTTGGAAAGACATTCGATCTGCTTGTGAAGAGATGGGCTATTTAGATTGAAAAGATATTGATT
This sequence comes from uncultured cyanobacterium, assembly GCA_903887375.1. Lineage (GTDB taxonomy): Bacteria > Cyanobacteriota > Cyanobacteriia > Cyanobacteriales > Microcystaceae > CAISPN01. Next base: position 5,485 of record CAISPN010000072.1, on the reverse strand, counting down.
TACAAAAGTTTAAAAAATATATCGGAGATGGCACTATTAAAATTGATATCAAAGTTGACACTTTTGAAATGATAGCAGAAAACAACCCAGAAGTTATTAAAATAGTTAAACGATTGTTTCTCGAGTGAGCTAACTATTAAGTAATTAACAAGGTTAGAGAAATAATTAATATAAATCTCTATCTTCATTCTAAAAATTTCCTCAGAGGAATAATCAACTAGTAAAGGTAAATATGACTAACATAACAACAATTAACGAATTAATTAACAACCTAGAACACCCAAACGAAGAAATCAGAGAAAAAGCCGCATTAGGACTAGCTCAAATTGGCTCAGAAAATGTAGTTGAACCACTCTTAAAGCACTTAAACGATCCAAGTTCAGAAGTTCGTGAAATGGTCATTTATGGACTAGGTCAAACCAAGTCAGAAAAGGCGATTCCTAGTTTAGTAGACTTATTGAAAGATCCAGATTTTGAAATTCGTTGGGTGAGTGTGGAAGCTTTGGGAGAAATTGCTTCAAAAAAAGCACTTTCACCTCTTCTTACTCGTCTTAAACAGGAGGAAGTATGGAATGTTCGAGTATCTATTGTGAAATCATTAGCTAACATTGGCTCTGAAGAAGTCATTAAAACTTTAATCGAACTTATACAAAATGATGAGAATAATTTTGTACAAAGAGAAGCTGTCTATGCACTCAGGAATCTAAATTTATCGTTCAACTTACAACCAAAACAAAAGCAAAATGGCACTATTTTAGACTATCTAAAAAATGGGATAAAAAATCTAGGTGAACAATTACCTAATTGGGAACTTGTAGAACCTGGTTTTGCAACAATGGGAAATAATAATGAAGATGATCCAAATACTGAAGATAGATATCTTTCAAGAGAATTACAAATTGATGGAAAAAAGTATCAGTTAAAAATAGATTATGTTGAAGGAGATGATAACAATCCTATTTGTCGATTTCAATTAACTGCTAAAAAACGATATGAAATGATACCTAAGGGATTTAAAATTCGCTTGTTGACAGAAACATTGGAAGATGTTGACAATAATGTTAAAGAAGCTGAACAAACACAAAGTATATTAGAAATCCAAGTAAAATTAGAACCAGGTGAACGAATAGCTTGGGAAATCGAACCTACTCCAGACAACTTTGAAACAGAAATTTTACCTCCATTTTGGAATAATTAATATCTATTTTAAATAAAGAAGTATAAGTATGCAAATTGTTGTTAAAAACCCTAAGCTCAAAATTTGGCATATACTAATTGGTGTTAACAAATACTCAAATTCTAGAAATTCTGCTCAACCAAAGGACCTCAAATATCCTGCTGATGGTTGTCAAGAAATAGCTAAAGTATTAAATACAATAACGCATAATTATTTAAACAATATAGGACAAGCACGAAATATCGAATTACATCAAAGCGTTTTTCATGATGTGTTTGATCCCTCGGATAAAACAATCAGGATACCTAGCAAAGAAAACGTTGAGCAAGAATTAGAAAAAATCTGTCAAGAAGCCGGAACAGAAGACGTTATCGTATTCTACTTTGCTGGACATGGCGATAAGAAAGAATTCCTCTATCTGGCTGATACTTCAAAAGAAGACCCTGAATCAGGTTTGAAATTAAAAGAATTGGTAAAAAAACTGCGTAAATCTAACGCCAAAGAAATTGTTCTGTTCATCGATTCTTGTCATAGTGGAAGTCTCAAATTTTCTGATTTAATACTTGGAGAGATTGAAAGTCAAAGAGATAAAGAAGAACAATCATTTTTCGCTATACTTTCCTCATTAGCTGATGAATATTCATATGAGATTACTAATTTTAAAAAGCCCTTATTTACCCATTATTTACTAGAAGCTTTAAACGGGGAAGCAGCAGATAAACAAACAGGTATAATTGATGTAAATGGAATTGAGCGATATGTTCCAAAACATATTCTCGAATATATAAAATATCCTACAACTGAAATTAACAACAATCTAGGTTTTGGTAATGATAAGAATATACAAACTCCCATAATAATTAAGCGAGCAACTAACATAACGATTTTAGGACAGATAACGGCTAAAAGTATCGAATTAGAAAGATCAGATAATAATTCAGAAATAAATAACTCAGACATAAGCAATTTAGATACTCTAATAAAAAGGATACGTGAAAAAATAAAGGACTATACTATAAATTCCTTTGGCCATATGCGAGTGCTGGATATGGAGTACCCGATTGAATTAAGTGATATATATATTGAGGTTAATGTTTTAAAAGAAATATCAGCTAATAGCCGTCAACCAATTGACAAATTATATGAAAATCTTAAGAATTTAGATAAAGAAGATTTTGATCGCTTCGGACTTGGAAAAATACAACAACGAAAAAAAGCAATAGATTTACTAGTAGATTCTAGATATTCTAAGGTTATAGTATTAGGAAAACCAGGCTCAGGTAAGACTACATTTTTAAAACGTTTGGCTATTCGCTGCATTCAACAAGATGAAAACCTTATCAAAGTGGATGTAAACAGAATATTAACAAACAAAATCCCCATTCTTATTATATTAACAGAGTTTTCTGAAAGTCAAAAAAACTTAAATTTATTAGATTTTATTCTTGTAAAATTAGAGAGAATTGGTGAAATAAAAAAAGATGAAATATTAACCCTTTTAGAAAATGGAAATATACTATTATTACTTGATGGATTAGATGAAGTTAAAAAGGAATATAATAAAAATATTATTAGTCTGATAAAAGAATTTTCTTCAAAATATAGTAAAAATGCCTTTGTGTTAACTTGTAGAATAGCTGCTGAAGATTATACTTTTGAGACATTCACAGAAATTGAAATTGCTGATTTCAATAAAGAGCAAATAAAAGAATTTGCAGTCAAATGGTGGCGAAATAGTCCATACTCACAATCTAAAAGTAATGCAGATAAATTCTTTAATGAACTTGAAGAAAATAAACCAATTAGAAATTTAGCTACTACTCCTTTATTCTTAACATTACTTTGTTTAATATTTGATAAATCAAATCAAATTCCAACAAATCGAACTGAACTCTATGGGGAAGGTATAGAGTTACTACTAGAAAAATGGGATGATGAACGCAATATAGAGCGAGAGCTTATCTATAAAAAATTATCTTTAAAAGATAAGTTAGAATTATTTAGTATATTAGCTTTTATTACTTTTTCTAGAAGTAATTATTTCTTTAAACTGAAAGAAATTAAAAATTACATAATCGAGTATAGAAACAATTCGGCGGCTCTTACTTCTCTTTCAGAACTAACGGTACTAGATCTTGAAGATCTATTTAATGCTATTGAAGCACAACATGGATTACTGGTTGAAAAAGCCAAAGGAGTTTATTCCTTCTCTTATCTCAGCTTCCAAGAGTATTTTTGCGCTAGTTATATTGTTGAAAATAACAAAGTTGAAATTGAACAAATTATTAATAAATATCTGCTAGATCGAGGGTGGAGAGAAGTATTTATATCAATAGCAGGACTAAGCGATTCAGCAGATGAATTATTAAAATCTATTTCTTATCGAGCTCAACAGTACATAAGAAATGAAAAACTCCTTAAACTAATTTATTGGATTAATAAAAAAACATCTAAGTCATCTCAAACTCTTTCATTAGAGATAAAACGTGTTATTGTTCTTTCATTTATTATTACTCTTAATTATAAATATCATACGTTTTATAACGTCAAGGAAACAGCAAGTTTTCTCACTACTGGAGGAAGTCTTAAACTTGCCATAAAACTAGTTCACGCTTATCAAAACAATAGGAATTATGATTTGAGTCAAGATGGTCTATATAATAAACTTGATTTTAAATTTCAGTATGATCCAAAACTAGAATTTATAATACCCTTATATTATCAAATTAAACAACTTCAGCTTTTTGAAGATGTCGATTTTGATTCTCTAATTAAAGATTTACAAACTTTTCGGGATAATCATATTGATATTGAAAATTTTGATGAAAAAATGTGTCAATACACCAAAGAACATACACGTAATTACTTAGATCTTGATGTAGAGCTCATTACTCTTTCTAATGACGAGATAGAAGCTTTAGAAAATTATTTATATATTAATGATTTAATGGAAAGTTGTTGCAGCTCCTCGGACACTGTAACACCAGAAACTTGGAATGAAATTAAAAGTAATATAGGGACTGTAAAATAAATTGTGTCAAGGGTTGAGAGAAGTTGTAATTTACTAAAAAAGAGAGAGGTAGAAACAATGCTCCTGAGACCAGAAATCCTTGATGAAATTCTGAAAGACTACAAAAACCCAGAAGACTTAATGGGACAAGGGGGAATCCTAAAGCAACTGACCAAAGCATTGATTGAACGTTGTTTATCAGCTGAGCTAGATACGGATTTACTGGAAAAAGGAGAAGAACTAGCAGAAGTAACAGAAAACGATTCTAAAGCCAGAAATCGACGCAATGGACACAGTAAGAAAACAATCAAGGGAGAGTTTGGCAAAGCTGAAATAGCAGTACCCCGAGACCGCAATAGAGAATTCCAGCCTGTAATAGTAGCCAAGGGACAGACGAGATTTAACGGATTTGATGACAAGATACTAGCGCTCTATGCAAGAGGAATGACCACCCGGGATATCCAGGACCATCGCCTATCAGAGATTGAAAAGCTGCTTTGAATCGATTTGCTATTGAGTTTGATGGAAGATTTCCACTGTGATAATTTCCTTGACACAAACTTCTTGACAGATCCCTAAGACTGTCAGTTCGATGGATCTTGGGACTTCCTCCACTTTTGTTTAACGCTTTTTGTAATCCTTCTGCCAGGGCAATAAAACTTTCTCCTCCCTAGAAAATTTGTATGTATTGCCAGCCACTATAGGCTAGTCGGTAATGGTAGAGCAGATGCTCAAATGGTTTTCCTCTTATCGTAATCGTCGTTTGTTTTAATTCTGTAAAGTCCGACACTCCCATTACTCCAGGTATCTGTTCTTGCTTAAACATCACTTCTTTTGCTGGTCCATGTTGTTCTTTCTACTCTCTTACTCGTTTTTGTAATGTTCTTAATTTGGATAGGTCGTATTGTTCTGGATATTTCTCCTAAATAAGACCTGTTGATGCTAGCTTTAAAGTCTTAACATCGCATTAGTTATCATCGCAACTTCTGTATCTTTGATTGGTATATTTCATCTATTTCAGCTATTCTGTATTTTAAAGCAAACTGTCTTACGTTTTCAGAATAAAAGTCATTTGTGTTTACCAAATCCTTCATATATTCACACTCTAGGTTCAGAAGCTGTTTTTCATATTGTATTTTAATTTCCTGTTGTTCTTTAGGATCCATGATTTCCTTCAATTTTACAGCAAATTGAGACCAGTTAAGCCACAATTATAGATTATCGAATTGATTCAGCAAAGAGACCACAATGTTGAAACCAATTGATAGCATCATCCTCTGAAATGACATTAATAGCAT
>CAISPN010000071.1 GCA_903887375.1 uncultured cyanobacterium | reverse complement strand
TACCAATATTGTTATTTATGGCTCTAATTCTTTTTAGCAAGTGTTATTTTCTAACGCTTGTTTTAAGGTATACCAAGCTAACTTTGTACATTTAATTCTCAAAGGATTAGTAATAGCTTGCATCGAGTTCAGTTTTCTAAAATTTTTGTTTTCTTGACTAAAACTTTTTCCACCTTTCATCATTTGCAAAAAAGACTCTGCAATAGATAATGCTTGTTCTGTTGTCTTACCTATTAAAGTCTCTGCCATTAAATCGGCTGAGGCTGTAGAAATCAGGCAGCTTTCTCCTTCAAAACGGATATCCTCGATAATCTCTTCACTAGGATTAAGTTGTATTGACAGCTCAATGATATCGCCACAATAGGGGCTATGAAGACAACTAGATCTATCTATAGTCTCAGTTTTTCCTCTATATCGCGGCTTTTTAGCCCTATCAAGTAATGCTTTAAGTTGTGTCTCTTGAGAAAATTTATTCATCATCAGTAAATCTTCTTTTGTATCGATATCTTGAGGATTGCCTGTCGCACTACAGTCCACTTCTACTATGGGGTGGTTTGACATCAAAGCTTTTGCACCAACATCTCCTTTTAGCTTGGCTATTTCTGGCCAAAGCGGACGAGCCAAAAGTACAGGATTAGCCCTGATTCCTTGATAGGTAGCAACAGAAAATATCGAACCTTTTTGATAACTAGAGGCTAGAGAGCGATAGGCATCAGGGCCAATTAAGGGCTGATCTGCTAAGCCTATACAGACTGCCTGGATTGAATTTTGAGGCTCAAGAAATTCTATAACCGAATGTAAACTAGAAGAGAGGCCAGTTAAATAGTTGGGATTATAAATAATTGAAGAATTCTCTACAACGGAAGAAATTTCATCATGCTTGTAACCTAGTACGACCATTGTTGGTCCGATCTGACTTTGTTTTGCTGCATCTAGAGCGTAGGATAATAGAGGTCTGCCTCTTAAGAGAACTAGAGGTTTGGGTTGCTCACTAGCAAATCTAGATCCTCTGCCAGCAGCCAAGATTGCTATTGCTATAGTGCTTTTATCTAGCATGAGACTTCTGCTCCTGTAACGATCTAGGTCGAATATTGCCATCACTAAAACTTAGTGAACCGCCTTGGCGATTAGCTTTTTGAGCAATGATCTCGGCCATGATGGAAATTGCGGTTTCATCAGGATTTCTAGCGCCGATATCTAGACCAATGGGAGCTTTGATCCGAGCAATTTCTTGTTGGCTTAATCCAGCATCTTTAAGTCTTTCAATTCTTTCTACAGTTGCCTTACGACTGCCCATTGCGCCAATATAACCGGCATTTGTAGATATAGCTGCCAGCAAAATAGGTACATCAAATTTGGGATCGTGGGTAAGTACTGCGATAGCTGTGCGCGAATTAACCTCAGCCTCTTTCATGTATTTGGTGGGAGAATCACCACCAATAAGAACATCAGCCTCAGGAAATCTCTCAGGAGTGAGTAATTTAGAACGAGAATCGCAGATTGTTACTTGGTAATTTAACATCTTTGCTATTTTGCAAAGAGATCTAGTAAAGTCAACCGCTCCAAAAATTATCAAATGGGGCGCGCGAGCAAAACAATGAACAAATACCTCTACCCCTTGATAATTCTTCAAACCAACTAATTCCCAATCAGGTAAATTCAATAGCTGTTCTACAATTAACTTTTCAAGCCTACTAGAATCTAGAGAGCCACTGACGACCCCTTGAGAGGTAATAAGTATTTTAGTGGAATTGCTCTTATCAATCCTAGTACAAATAGCAAAAGGTTCTTCTGTCAATTGATTAAGTGCTTCTAAAATTGGAGGCTCAATTGTTTCTAAAAAAACCCAAATTGAACCTCCACAGGTTAATCCAACATCCCAGCTAAATTCATCGATTGCCCCGTATGTAATGAGTTTAGATTTTTGCTCATCTCTATTCTCATTCATAATCATCAAAGCTTCTTCAATTACTGCTGCCTCTATACAGCCGCCACTAATTGAACCGGCAACTTGACCATCATTGCGAATAGCCATTGCTGCCCCTAGTTCTCTAGGGCTAGAACCTTCGGTTTTGACTACAGTTGCTAAAATGCTGCTATAGCCTTGCTCATACCAATAGTGGATTTCTTTAAGTACAGCTTTCATGGGATTTGTCAGCTAGTGATAAAACTGCAGTGACAATACTTTGATAACCAGTTTCTCTAGAAAGAACACCATCTAACCAATGACGAATAGACTTTTCATCAGGATTATTGTTGTTGGCCAGAAATTCAGTCAAAGACATGATCAAACCTGGAGTGGAATAGCCATTTTGCACGGCCGAGCTTTCCCATAGGGCTTCTTGTAAGCGACTCAACTGACCATTTTCTGGAGAAACTCCTTCAATGGTTGTAACTTGACATCCATCGGCCTGGATTGCCAAAACATATGAGCTTTTTACTGAAACTCCATCTAGCAAAACTGTACAAGCTCCAGAAGTCGAACCACCATCACTTTTGGTCCCTGTCAAACCTAAGTGATCGCGCAGAAAATCCAACAGGGTTAATCTTGGCT
>CAISPN010000070.1 GCA_903887375.1 uncultured cyanobacterium | reverse complement strand
GAGCACAGCTTGCCTCTATCCCAACGGGTGATGAACTTGCCGTGATCCTACCTTAGATGCCGTAAGGCGTTGAGCACCTGGGTTCCTATGGCCTGTTCTTGTTTCCCTCTTCGTGATCCTACCTTAGATGCCGTAAGGCGTTGAGCACAAAGTTTCACTCAAAATGAATTAGATACAACTACTGTGATCCTACCTTAGATGCCGTAAGGCGTTGAGCACTACAATTTTTTCAAAAATGCGAACATAACTCTAGCAGGTGATCCTACCTTAGATGCCGTAAGGCGTTGAGCACTATTAGCGCGTGCCGCGGCACTCCACACTAGAGAGTGATCCTACCTTAGATGCCGTAAGGCGTTGAGCACTTCAGGCAAAACCAATCGGATACAGGCAATGGGGTGTGATCCTACCTTAGATGCCGTAAGGCGGGCGTTGAAAGTATTCGTATGTTAATCCATGCTGGATGTTTCAGCTTTTCTAGTTTTTCTGTTGAATAAACATAGCTCTTTTCCTGTTGCATTTTTCATATGAGGCTGAGGATAGTGACCCTTAATTATCAAAGCGTCATAGCCAACATCATCACCGAAAAGAACAATCCTTCCATCAGGTTTAGCTTTAGATAAATTACTCTTTTTAATACAAGAAGACTCAACCTCTTTAAAATGCTGCCGCCAGGCTTCAGGTGAAGAAGCCATCGCCACACTGGGTATTGATAGCAAAATCGTTGAACCAACTAATAGATAAGTTATTGGCTGTTTGTTAATTAGCATAGTAAATTCACTCTCACTTTCCTAGATCATAAATAAATCAAAAAAATCATAGACAAACTGATATATTTCAGGCTCTTGGGAAATTCTAGCTCCAGCTACATTTAAAACTTTTATATTATTATCAATCAGGAAATCATTAAAAATAATAACTTGATTATTTAGTAAATCTCCTTTAGAAAAATGCAAATATGGCTTATTAAAAAATATAGCAAAATTTTTAGTCAATAAAGAGCCACCAAGGAGATTTTGACCAATAGAAAATATCAAGGTAGCATCAGAATCTCGTACATTCCATTGAGTACGTTGAGCATAGTCCTGAGATGGAGTTTCTTCAAGTTGATAACGTGAGTCAATCTTGCCATTTTCTGCCATACGTCCTTTTGGACACCAGCCACCATGAGAAATTGAATGTTCAATAGCCCAATCAAGCGCCGCGCGATCTGCGCCCGTTTGACCACCTGAAATTATCTTATCCAGCATATAAACCCCTAAGCTTGATTATCGTCCTTCGAGCCTTTTAGGCAGTAAGGTAAAATAGCATGAGAAAAAAAGTTGTTATAGTCATTTGAAAATATTTAATAAAGTACGCTTAAAAGAACACATTGATAATAGTATTATATAATCTAATCAGAAGACTAACTGTTGTAGCCCAAAAAGAGCAAGAGCGATACATTTACATTCCCACAACTATTTCACAACCTGCTCAACTTTTCCTAAAAGCATTACAAAACCAGCCGCCCTGGAAAAGACAACTTCCTGAGCTAAATGATTTAACTGCTTGGCGTAAAATCCATAATCAGCAAGAGGCCATAAGACAACGGCTAACTTCTTGTCTATTCCCATGGAGGCGCCTAAACACTATATAGTGCCCGTACAACTTTAACCAGCGTGGTTCCGGTCAGCCGAGCTTCTGGCTTGAGAATCATCTCGGTGGACTACCCCACAGCACCCTTTGCCAGATGGAATGAAATTCAACAGCAGATGATTTCAGTATTTAAAGCCCTGCAGTCCGATGGTTACAAAATGAACAACATAGGGGTTTTTGGAGATTCTGCTGGAGGGGTGAGATGATAGCTTAAAAAATCGATCTTTAAAATCTATAGTTCATACTAAAATAAAAGCCATTATCTTGAATATTGTTACCACGAAGATTCAAGTATTCAAGAGGTGGGGCATAGTCAAGGCGCATAGTCCAATTTTCAGTAGGCTCCCATATTAAACCAAATCCCAAGCCTACTAATAATGTATGGTTAAGGATTATGGGTGTAGGATTATTAATATTATTTTTTATGCCAGCTACATCGAGAAAAGGAGCTATGGTAAATACTGTTCTATTTTTTTCATCACGCGCTAAGGAAATGCGATCTTCAATCGAAAAACGAATTCCATTATCTCCAGCAATTACATTCTGGCGATAACCACGTACAGAATATTCCCCGCCTATGACAAACTGCTGGGATGTTAACAGAGGCTTACTTGATATCTGAAAATCAGCAGAAATTATCAAAGTATTGTTTGGATCGATAATTTGAAGTCGCTGCACCTTTGCTAGCCAACTGAAAAAGGCACTATCTGGAAGAGGTGCGTCATTTTTATTGGCTCCAAAAAGATAAGTGCCTACATTAAATTGAGAACTTAAAAGCCATATCCCTTGTTCATCTTTTTTATAGTAATCCTGCCCAAATATAAAAACCGAGGTTTTAATTTCTCCATTGTCTGTAGAACCAAGAGTGGGAATAGGAATAGTC
>CAISPN010000069.1 GCA_903887375.1 uncultured cyanobacterium | reverse complement strand
GTTTTGATGTAGCCCAGTTAAATCATCATTTGGGCATCTCAACTAAACCCATATTCTGTACCAAAATTGCCAGCAAATTAGCTCGTACCTACACCAATAACCACGGCTTGAAATCTTTAGTACAAGAATTAACGGGAGTCGAGCTAGATAAAAGCTCCCAGAGTTCAGATTGGGGAAATGCTGCTAATCTTTCGCGTGAGCAACTTGCCTATGCTGCTAATGATGTGCGCTATCTGCATATCTTAAGAGAAAAGCTCACCTGGATGCTCCAAAGAGAAGGCTTATGGGAGCTTACCAATTCCTGTTTTGACTGTCTACCTACCATCGTAGCGCTCGATATACTTCGCTATGGGGCTATTTTTGAGCATTAATTTAAACTTATAATCATGTCACGTTGGAAAGCGCTCAAGTATTATATTTACGCAAGGTTGCTATTGGCCCCTCTGATGCTCTGGGCTATTGTGACTCTGGTATTTTTGTTGTTGAGAGCAACTACTGGAGATCCAGCAGATGCTATTTTGGGTTCAAGAGCTCCCGAATCGGCCAAAATAGCCATGAGAGAAAAGCTAGGACTAGATCTACCACTGTGGCAACAATATTTATATTATTTGGGCAATTTGCTTAGCTTTAATCTTGGTTCTTCTTTGACTAGTAAAGGTAAATCAGTAGGAGAAATCATACTCCAGCATTTTCCAGCAACTGCAGAATTGGCTTTATTTAGCCTTTTATTTGCAGTAATTATTGGGGTTGCTATTGGAATGTACAGTGCTACTCACCCTCAAACTATATGGGGGACAGGTGGAAGGCTTTTTAGCATCATTACCTACGCTTTACCTATCTTTTGGGTGGGTATGCTTTTTCAGTTGATTTTTTCAGTACAGCTTCATTGGTTTCCTTTAGGAACGCGCTTTCCTCTTGGTGAAAATCCACCTCAGAATATCACTGGGCTCTATAGTCTAGATAGTTTACTAAGTGGCAATCTTGCTCAATTATTGACTTCTTTGTATTATCTAACTCTGCCATCATTGACCTTGGGCTTGTTGCTCAGTGGTATTTTTGAAAGGATGGTCAGGGTCAATCTCCAAAAAACCCTAAAATCTGACTATGTAGAAGCAGCTAGAGCTCGTGGTATCAAAGAAGGAGAAATTCTCTGGGTACATGCTTTTAGAAATGCCCTGATTCCCGTAATCACCGTCTTGGGTTTGACCTTTGCCTCGCTGCTAGGAGGCGCGGTTTTAACCGAAGTTACCTTTTCCTGGCCTGGCTTGGGCAATCAGCTCTATGAATCAATTTCTCTGAGGGATTATCCTACTGTGCAGGGCATTTTGATTTTTTTTGGTTTTATAGTTGTCATTGCCAGTTTGTTGATTGATGTGATTAATGCTCTTATTGATCCGCGCATACGCTATTAGATCCAATGGAGAAATAAATTATTTGCCCTACTATCAAAGCTATCCCCAAGTTTTTAGCCAAGAGTATCTGAGCCAGTTGCAAGGAGAAATTTTAGCCTGTCGCTATTTTGCGCTAAATAATCTAAATCGCGATTTTGTGGGAACTAAAGGCTTTTCTTTAGTCTTTCAAAAAGAGCAACTGACAGAGGTTAACAAAAGCTTTCCCTATTTCAAACCATATCTGGAAAAGGCAATTGTGCCACAATGCAATGCCTTTTATCTCAATCCACTGCTGCTAGTAGGAGGATCAAGGGTGGATCCACATATTGATCGATCTTTACGATCCTATTGTGAGAACATAGATCCTCCATTATGTGTGAGTGTACTTTATGTCTATGTCTCAGAAGATCTCCAAGGTGGACAATTAACCCTGCGCTCTACTAAACGACAAGTCGGACTAATAGAGCCTAGGGCTAATACCATGGTGATATTCCAAGGAGACTTGACGCATTCAGTTAATCCAGTAACAAGTCCTAACAGTAAGCGCTTGAGTCTGGTATGTGAGCAGTATAGTCTGGATGAGCTGCAATTAAGGGAAATTCCGCCGTTCAAGATAGAATCAAGAGCGATCAAAAAAGAACGGCGCCCAAAAAGAAGCTAAAATTAAAGTTTATTTGATTAAATTTATGGTCAATCAATTGCGTCTAAAAACCGCTGCAGGGTTTTGCACAGCCATGCTGGTAGCTTTATTTCCTATATCTAAGAGTGCTGTTGCGGTTCCCAATAGTGGTACTACATCAGCTAGTGATTCTACCACTTCTCCAATTATTCTGACAGGTGATGATTATGGTTCTAAGATCACGGCAAAACCAGGCACTCCAATTTTGATAAAACTAGAGGAAAACCGCACATCTAATTACCGTTGGTCAATAGGTAAGACAGATAACCGCTTGCTTGATACCGATGGAATGGATTTTGTCTCTGATCCAGGGCCAGCTAGTTCTGGGGTAACTGGAACTAAGATTTTTCGCTTCAAAACCAAAGCTCCTGGCACTGTTCATCTGGTGCTAAATTTAAAGCGTATTAGATCTACCTATGCCACTGCTGTAAAAAGTTTTATGGTAGATATCCAAATTCGTTAAATCTCTTGCAAGTTTTTTTAAAAAAACTCAGCTCCAAGTTCTTCTATCGTATTGACAACCAAAGCGCGATCTAGAAATTCGTTGCGTCTTTCGCAGGAAGTTTCGGCTATCAATAAACAGCCATGACAAGCAGCACCATGGAGAAATCTCTCTTCATAGGTTGCATCTGGTCTATGAGAGGCGCAAACTGGATCGTTTGAGCAGAATTTACCAAGTTCAAGAGCATTAATTAAATGTTCTGTAATCTTTTCTCCTTGTTGTACCAAGCCACCCAAGGTACCTTCTGAACCTGGAGAGCCAGTGTAGAGCAAGATTCCATAACCACCACCATCACCTGCGTAGATTCGCTCTCGAATGGCACTAGCACTATAACCACATTCTAGTGACAAACTAGTAATTAGAAGATGTGATAGAGAGTGCAACATGATATAAGGTAGCCCGGGAAAGCTGAATTTTTCGATGCTATATCCCTTGCGTGCCAACCATTCGAGAAAACCTTGTTTTAAAGTTTTCCCCCTTTTTTGAACCGCTTCAAGCGCTAGCCATCTCTCAATTGCCTCACTAAAAAAAGACAAGAAGATCCCTTCACCTCTATTTTCAATTGCCGGCAACCATTTGATATTGCTATCTAGAGGAGCTGGTCTGATATCTAGTTTTAATTCTCCATCAATATCGGCAATTACTGGTTCAAAGCGAGTAAATCCAATCTGGGCTACTACCTCCCTTAAACGATCTACTAAGACAACGCGCTCTAGCTTACTCTGGAGTTGTTGATCTAAATTTTGAACATCTTGATTACGGATAGAAAAATCATCCCCATCAATATCATCATCTTCACTTAAAGAGAGTAGAGTTTCAATTTCGCTTTGTTTGATGGTTTTATTGACCTGTTGGGGGGAAGATGGATTATTTTTTCTTCTTTGTACTTCTTGCCATATTTGCTCATCACTAAAGCGCTGCAGTACGGATTTTACCTGTTGAACCCGCCTATAGATGACAATATCTTGAATATTTTCTGCGCAGCTAATGATTTCGTATACTTTATTGACTGATTCTCTTAGTTGTTGATCTTTTTGTGGCAAAGAAATCACACTGACTTGTTGGGGAAAATAGGCATTACTAGCAGATCGTACTAATAGACGATTGGCAACAGGTTTACCATTTTCTCTAGAAAGGCAATCTTCGCGATCTCCTAGCCAAGTACGCTCACCCCGACAGGCACCTAGAGCTTTAAAATCGGCAATAGTAGCATCTGAAAGAGGTCGACGAGCCAGGCAAGATTCACAACGGACAAAAATTTCAGCAAAATCACTACTTGTTTGTCCCTCATCAAACCAAAGAGGTCCAAGACATCCTTTGGAAAATTGCCCATGGACAAAGCCCACCCAATTCACATCAGAAATATGTCCATTGACACAGGCCTGGACAAATCGCACTGGAACTACAGAATGTTTCTTGCGATTGCGATCTAGATATTTTCCAGAAGATAAATGCTGCCAGGGGACTAAAGGTCTGGTACGATATTCTTTGCCATTTGCTTGCCATTTTTCTTCAATCTGGGCCAAAAACCAGGCAGGAAAAATAAAAGTGCGTATGCCTGTTTTTATTTCAGAATAAGTATTGTTGGAAGTTGGAGGTTGGCGCAGTTCAATCTTAGATAATCCCAAAATTTTGCAAACTGCTGCCTCAAGTCTTTCTTCCTGGATTTTTTTATATGTTCTAGGAAAAAGCCAATACCCTAATCCGCCAATGATGACTGACTGGTTGGGTAGATCAACCATAGCTCCTGGTCCATAGGTTGAGAGAATTTGACTTTGTCTTATTTCACCAGCAGGGGTTTGATTGTTGTGTTTCATAACTCTTTCTCAACTCCAATAGGATTATTTACCCAAAGATTCACGGTAGGCTCAACATTACGCAAGCTACGCTGAGCTTTGAATTTGCTGGCAATTGGTGGTTGATTTTCCAGCTCAATATCAAGAGGATCATAAAGTAACGGTGGGGCATTACCTTCTTCTTTGTGATACTGTAATAGTCCTTTATCAGCGGCAATAATTTGCCAACTATCGAGACAATCGTTTATTCTCTCTTTTAAATTATTTTGATTTTGTAATTTGGCTCTATCGCAGATCGCTTCAAAAATAAAATTAAGCATATGGCGATATTGCCCAATTTCAGAGGCTTTAAGTGCTGGGGTTAACTCCTTACAGCCCAATCTGGCTAAAGTTACAATGACCCCAGCTAGCCCTCTATCTAGAGCTCTTGGAGAAAAAGGAGTAACGCTATTTGCCTCAACCGAGCGGTAGAAAGTTTTATGCCAGAGCTGAAATCTTTCATAATGTGAACGATCTCTTGGTCTATGGACATTGAACAATGTCACTACTAAGCCAGGTCTTTGATCATCTCTACCTACTCTACTAGTAGCTTGAATATATTCAGAAACTGTCTTAGGTTGACCATAGACTACCATCAAACCTAATCTGGTGATATCCAATCCTACTGAGATCATGTTGGTAGCCAATACTATATCTAATTTTTTTTGGGATTGAAAGTTTTGAGCTAGCAGAGCTTTGGCTTGGGCTACAGCAGCAGTGCTCACTCTTGAGGTCAGCTCCAGGGGTTCATCGGCTATAGTACGATTAAAAAATATACCTTGACTCTCGTTTTCTCTTTTTCTGCTGAGATATTTTTCTAAGCGCGATTTGACCTCGTCTTCTACAATTCTCCGACTGCCGCCTAGTTCTCTGAGTGAATTGAAATAGCCTACTAAAGTCATATAGGGATCAGCTGGATTATTTGGATTTTTATCACCCCCAGCTTCGAGCCAAGATTTTTGAGCGCAAGACATCAAGGCAAGGTAAGTCCGCAGCAAAATCACCTTTAAGCTGCGACCTTGGGCTGCTATACCCAAATAAAGCCGTCCATTGCACTCATTAATTGGTACCGTTCGGGCAAAGAAAGAATCATGGCGATCGGGTCCTGGTGGAGGAAAAATTTCAACCCTATCACGCCCAAAAAGAGATTGAATCTGCGCGCTTGCCCTTCTGACAGTGGCGGTAGAAGCGACAATTTTGGGTGAGATTTTGAGCGAGCCAATCTCATAGGAACAGAGATGATCAATGGCAGTTTCATAGAGACCCATCATGGTACCCAAAGGACCTGAAATTAGATGAAGTTCATCTTGAATAATCAGCTCTGGTGGTCTGATGTTGATCTCTGTTGCTCGTTCTCCTATTTCAGCATTGGTTGATCCATAGAATCCATATTGATCATGATCAATTACCGCTGCCCCAAAAAGGGTGCTACTTTCGCCAACCCAAGGCAAACTGGCAAATTTATCAACTGTAGCTAATAGAAATGCTGGTAATCGACGGTAGATTGTTTCATCGATAGTTAGAATTGGGAGAGGATTGCCTGAGCGAAATTGACATCGGCGATTGACACAAGTAAGCTCCAATCTGGTGGGATAATCCGAATTGGGGATTAATTGAAAAGAATTACTATTAAATCTGCTGCCACACCAAGGGCAATTCTCCAGAGGAATAGGCATTTGCTCTGTTTTGCCACTTTTGTAGGATAAAATTCTCGAGCGAGCTGAGGTTTCATCTTCTTGCCCTTTTTGTCCTAGCCGATTGGGCGTAGCAGCATTTCCTACCCAAAGCCCAATTTCAAATGGCCAGATCCCTAATTTGGCTGGGTTTTCTTTGCGTTCCAGCTCCAGCGCGCAGACCATAATGGCGGCTCTGCTCAATTGATCTAAAGTGAGCAATCTCAAGGTATAGCGCATCAAAACAGTGACTCCACTAGAATTTATAGTGGGATCTTTGAGTCTGCGCAAAGCCATGGTAAAAGCTGCCAAACCTAAATATGCCTCGGTTTTACCGCCACCAGTTGGAAAGAATAATAAATCTACAATATTGCGCTCACTATGGGTTGGTTCAGCTAATCCTACTATATTCATTAGCACAAAGGCTATTTGAAAAGGACGCCATTTGGGCTCATTATTACTATCTGGAAAACGCTGTTTGATTGAACGAGCAATAACCCTATTGGTAATTTGAAAGGCTTCTAAAATCAGAGGGTTTTCTAGAGATTTGATTCCTGATGCAATGCGATCTTTGACTTTATTGGCTTTTTCTAAGAGATCTTGGACTATTTTGAGACGATCTGAGCTATAACTTTTAGCATTTTGCTCTTGTAACCATAGCTCATAAGCTGGAACTAGAGGTCCAAGCATATCTTGTATTTTCTTGCTATTGTGAGCCTGAGCCAACTTTTCCATACTTAACTCTAGTCCCTCAATAGAAGAGGGTTCTACTTTTTCAACTTCAGCGCCAGGGATCCAGGCAGTGCGAATTTCACTACATTTACCTGCTTTTTCTATAGCAACTGCTGAAATATTATGTCCAACGGCAAATTCATAGTCATACTGATACTGTAAATCAGCTATGCATTCATCTTCATCCTTGCTCAAATTTCCTGTTAAATTAGGGCGCGCAACAAAATCTTCAGGAGCTTTAACAATCAAACTGGCTTGAAAAATATAGGCTAAATCCCTCTGATGCTCTAGGGCAATCTTACGACTATTGACCAGAAATACTGACAAAGATTTAGTTGCTACAGGTAGTCTGGGATTATCTTTAACTGGATTAATAGATATGACTAGTTGCAGACCTTCAGTATCGGGTATATCGATTTTTTGATAGTTTTTCTGAACTATGGGGATGGATAATCTAGCCTTTCGTGGCACTCTTTGCCAAAGATTTGCTTGCTCATCTTCTTGGTTTTTAAGGGGTATATAATCTCCCCAGTTAATTATCACTTCAATTGATTCTGCTCTCTTTGGTAACAGAAAACTCAATCCGATAGAAGAGGGAAATAGAGCTTTGCGAGCTGAGGAAGCTTCTTGCGGCAGCGTTTCATCTTCAGCATTGGCTTTTTGACCAATTTGTTCCATGGTCTCATCTGTTAATGCCTCATCTAGCCTTTGACTGTATCGCGCTTCGTGAGGTACCAAAAAACCTGAGAGGTACCAAATTGAGGGGGCTTGAGATATGATTTCATCTTGATAAAGCGGATCTTCAACCGATGGACCAATCAAATCTATCTGTAGCGCTTCTACCAGGTTTCTGCGAACATCGGCTGAATTTGTCATAGGACTTAAATACAATCTTTAGTTATAGTTTACTATGACTGTGAGTGCAATTAAGTTTCCTCAGCAAAG
The DNA here is from genome assembly GCA_903887375.1 of uncultured cyanobacterium. Taxonomy (GTDB): domain Bacteria; phylum Cyanobacteriota; class Cyanobacteriia; order Cyanobacteriales; family Microcystaceae; genus CAISPN01. Next base: position 15,249 of record CAISPN010000069.1, on the reverse strand, counting down.
ACACTTTTGCAACCGGTCTGCTCAACAGGTTACCCTCTATTATCTCAAACTTATCTACTCTTGTCTTTAGCAGTTAACTTAGACTATTATGTTCCTAATTTCATTGCCCAGGGAGATAATGATTTTGCTGAATTTTGTTTTTTTAGATCAATGGTTTAGAGAAAAAATTTAATAATAAAAATCATGAAAAAAGTGAGCGCAGTATTAGTGGCTCTATTGTTTTTATCCTCAGCTAAATTGTCAGTTTTGGCTCAATCTAAAAAAACAGCTCAAGATAAAGATATAGAACTGCAAATTGGAATAGTACAGAAATTCGGTGAAAATATTAAAGATCGGCTGATCATCAAAAGTAACAACAAAGAGACGATCTTTGTCAAAATTCCAAAACAGCCAACTATTCAAGTACCTGAGCTGAGTATAGAAATAGTGCAAAAAAAACTTAAAGAGTCAGTAATTGAGGAAAAAATAATTCTAGGTGACTACTCTAGTTATGAATCGGCTTTGGATAATGCCAAAAGTTGGAAAACAAAAGGGGTAGAAGTAGAGATTGGACAACCAGAGCGCTGGGAAGTTTGGGCTAAAAGATCTCGCTATTCTACTAGTGAACTAAGAGCAGCTCTACTCAAACAAATTCAACTATTAGGTGGCTCAAGTCAGCCTATATTGAGTAGTCAAATGCGCAAAAGTCAAAATCTACTTGCTGTAAAAATTGGCAACAAAATTCTAGAAACAAACCAATTAGAGATCTCAGATAAAAGTGCTCTTTTTGAGATCAAACAAAAAGATGAAAAAATAGCTCATCTCTATCCTGGCAAATTAGTACTTCAGCCGAATGCCTACAATAGTTACACCCTTGTCAATCGAGTTCCTTTGGAAATATATCTTAGAGGTGTAGTTCCCAATGAAATTGGTCCCAATGCTCCATTTAATGCTCTCAAAGCCCAAGTAATCCTTGCTAGGACTTATGCGCTAAGAAATCTCCGTAGATTTGAAATTGACAATTATCAGCTCTGTGCAACGGTTCATTGTCAAGTCTATTTTGGAATTTCTGAAACTTCCAAACAAGCTGATAAGGCCATTAAAGAGACCAAAGGTCAGGTCCTTACTTACCACCAAGAATTAATAGATGCTCTCTATAGCGAAATGACCGGTGGAGTGACAGCCACATTTCGAGATGTCTGGAATGGACCAGATAAACCCTATCTAAAATCTGTGATCGATTCATCTAAGCCTATCTGGAATCTAAATAAATATCCTCTCAATGATGAGAAAACATTTCGTAAGTTCATCTCTTTAAAAAGTGGATTTAATGAGAGCCAAAGGAAATTATTTCGCTGGGATCGCTATAGTACTTTGGATGAACTTGCTAAAGAGCTTAAGGATTACCAACAGCGACGTCACTTAAGTAAGTTTAACTTTCAAAAATTGCTAGATCTTAAGGTTACCAAGCGCTCTAATTCAGGACGTATACTATCTTTGCTCGTTCGTAGTGATCGAGGTCAGATCGAATTGCAAAAAAACGAGATCAGGAGCGCCTTTAGTAAGCCTTGGAGTACTTTGTTTTATCTCCAGCCAGTTTATGATCCTCAAACTAAACTAACTGGCTATCGTTTCATAGGTGGTGGGGTTGGCCACGGGGTAGGCTTTAGTCAATATGGTTCATATAATTTAGCCCAATTGGGTTGGTCTACTGAAAAAATTCTCTATTTTTACTATCCCAAAACTCAAATTGTCAGACTTAGTCCAGCTATTACCTATTGGAAGGAGTAACTTCCCTGAGCGATGGTAGGATTAATCTAACAAACTCAATCTATAGAATTTATGTATAGTGTCAATCTCGAACAGAGGCAGTATAAAACCTATATCCTAGCTGATAGTGATTCAGCGGCAAAGGTAGAAATTGTTCCCGAAAGAGGAGGAATTGCTACTCTCTGGTCAATAGCTAATCAAGATGTATTTTATTTAGATCGTGAGCGCTTTAAATCTCCCGATTTGAGTGTTAGAGGAGGTAATCCCATTCTCTTTCCCCTTTGTGGTAATTTGCCGGAGAATCATTATAGCGTTGACGGCAAGAGCTATGAAATTAAACAGCATGGTTTTGCTAGAGAGCTGCCCTGGCAAGTGGCAACTCAAAATACAGATGATAATGGTGCAAGTCTCAGCCTGATTCTCGAAAGTAATCAACAGACCAAACAAGTCTATCCTTTTGATTTTCAGTTAATTTTTACCTATCTTCTTAAAGGTAACTCACTCAAAATCTTACAAGAATACAAGAATCTTGATACTAAGGAAATGACATTTTCTGCTGGCTTTCATCCCTACTTCCTCTGTGGGAATAAAAATGAGCTTGAAGTAGTGATTCCTTCTCAAAATTATCAAGACAACAAGACCAAACAAGTTAATGCTTTTAATGGCAAGTTTGATTTTGAACTTGAAGAGATTGACTATGCTTTTAGCAATTTAAGTACTAAATCTACTTCTGCTTTAGATAAAGACCGCAGGCTCAAGTTAACCATTGAATATGATGCTTTTACAACTTGGTTAGTATTTTGGACCGTCAAAGGTAAAGAATTCTTCTGCCTTGAACCCTGGAGTGCTACTCGCAATGCTTTTAATACAGGAGATAATTTGACTATATTAAAACCAAGCCAAAGTCATAAGGCAACAGTAGAATATCGAGCGGAATTTTTCTAGAGAACTTCACTAGATAAGGTCAATGTATTATTGATCTTATCTAGTAGAATAGATGCAAGATCTTCTACAGTATTTGGATCATATTGAATCGTAAGAGAGCTAGCTTGAGAATTAGCTTGGACTGACATAATTTCTGGTATTTTTTCTATCCAAGATATCAACTCGTTTGCATAGTTTTGATCGTAATTGAGCCCGGGAACCTTTAGCCGGACCCGGCCAGGAATATTATGTATAACCTGCGCCTTTTCTATAGTTTCATTTTGGTTGGCAACAGGAGTGAAGTTAAAAAATGCAGGGATCCAATCTGATTTGGCTGAGACTATCGGAGCTTCGGTAATTATGATTTTGTTACCAAGCAATTTAGTTTGTTTCCTTATTTCATTGGTGAGAGTAAATTTCTCCTTAGATTCAATATAGTTAATTAGATTGACTAATTCATTTTGAATAGCACTCAATCTAGCTCTGCCGGGGAGTTTTTTAGAAGATGTCGTATTGCAGATGCTATTAATCAAGAGGCTGAGGTCTTGGTAGAGAGGACCGACTTGTTGCTTGCTTTGCATAACTTTTTCATCAAACTCATAGAGTGTAGCGGCATAGTACTCTGTCATCTGCTCTGCTGAGGTCGAAGAAATTCTTGTGACAAATTGACGGCCAAGGGCATGCTGTTTGACTAGGGAAAAGCGAAAAGGATCATCGCCAAAAGTTTCGCGATCGGCAAACATCAAACAGATTTTTCTGGCCATCAAGATGGCATTTTTATCCTGTGAATATGAACCGAAGTGATAAAAGCAGATAGACCAGCCAAAGAATGTGACAAATGGGTAGATAATTTCAAGAGCTTCATGATAGCTGATTGAATTTGGATTATCTGCTTCATGGGAAACTCCTGTTCTGAGCAACTCTATCTCCTTTTCAGCTAAAAGATTGTAAAGAAGCATCTGTAGCTCTTCAGCAGCTAGCAAAAAGGGATTGACATAAAGCGTATCAATTTGATCTTCTTCGGATTTTCTTTCTTTTTCTTCCTGCTCAGCCCAGGTTAAAACTGTCCAAATAGCGGTGCCAATTGTCGAAACTATAACAAGTAAAAGTTCAGGCTGCATATTTTTTAGATAAGTCGTTACTGATTTATTGTATATCTGTTAAGTCTTGGTGGGAAAACCAACCTCATCTGTCGGGCAACCACTATCTATCTAGTGGCTCTCAATTGTTGTTACAATAGTTCACACAGCTACTTGAGAGTTGTATATAAAGGCTTATTGTTGAGATCCATGAACGAATCTACTGCTATTTCTTCCATTTCACCGGACACTATTACGGTAGAATCTGTGGTCCCTATTGAAGATGAGAGTTGGCGCTATGACCCAGACTTTATCAATGCCTATCATGATAAGCGTCCGTGGCAAGTAGTCAAGCGCTTTTTTACTGTTGTGTTGCCTTTTCTAACTTTTGGCATAAGTATCTGGTGGGACCGCACTACTAACAATCTGGAAAAAAATGAAAGAAAAAGAGGAGCTCAACTTCGAGAGATTCTAACTCGCTTAGGCCCAACCTATATCAAAATTGGTCAAGCACTCTCAACTAGGCCAGATCTGGTGCCACCTGGGTATTTATCAGAGCTGACAATATTACAAGATCAGTTACCTTCTTTTGCCAATGAGATTGCCCATCGCTTTATTGAAGAGGAATTGGGCGCAACTCCAGATGTAATTTACGCTTATCTTTCTAGTGATCCCATTGCAGCAGCCTCACTTGGGCAAGTATATCAAGGTGTGCTTAAAACCGGGGAAAAGGTAGCTGTCAAAGTTCAAAGACCTGACCTTTCTGAGGCAATCATGCTGGATATCTACATCATGCGTAGGCTTGCGGAATTTGCTAAAGCAAAGGTCAAAAGGCTGCGCTCAGATCTAGTTGCTATTACTGATGAATTAGCTGGGCGAATTTTTGAAGAGCTTAACTATAGCCATGAAGGTCATAATGCTGAGCGTTTTGCTGAGCTATATGGACATATTCCTGAAATCTATGTTCCTAAGATTTATTGGCAGTACACAGGCAAAAGAGTTCTGACCATGGAATGGATAGATGGTACCAAGCTAACCAATACAAAAGAGATCCAGGCACAAGGTATTGATGCTACTCATCTAGTAGAGGTAGGGGTTAATTGTTCTTTGCGCCAATTACTCGAACATGGATTCTTTCACGCTGATCCCCATCCTGGCAATCTTTTAGCTATGCCTGATGGACGCTTGGCTTATCTGGATTTTGGCATGATGAGTACTATAAAGCCTTATCAGCGCTACGGATTGATTGAGGCGGTAGTCCATCTGGTCAATAGGGATTTTGAGGCTCTAGCCTATGATTATATTAAATTGGACTTCCTACAACCCGATACTGATTTAACCCCCATTATTCCAGCATTGGCAGAGGTATTTGGCAATGCTTTAGGAGCTAGTGTAGCTGAGCTGAATTTTAAAAGTATCACTGATAAAATGTCAGCGATGATGTACGAGTTGCCTTTTAGCGTACCAGCTTACTACGCCTTGATCATTCGCTCTATGGTGACTCTAGAAGGAATTGCTATTGGTATAGATCCTAATTTTAAAGTTCTGAGTAAGGCTTATCCTTACATTGCCAAACGTTTATTGATTGATCCATCGCCAGAACTTCGCTCTTCCCTTAAAGATCTTCTTTTTAAAGATGGTAGTTTTCGTTGGAATCGCTTAGAAAATCTGCTCAAAAACGCCAAAAATTCTCAAGACTACGATATTTCCAAAGTTTTCGACCAAGCCACTGAATACCTTTTTTCCGAAAGAGGTAGCTTTATCAGAGAAAGCTTAACCCAAGAGATTATCAATTCTCTGGATATTTTTGGGCGCAGGAGTATTTATAATTTTTCAACCTCGATCCGCGAGCAGATAGGACTGCCTGCTCTCAAACCCCCTAGCGAGCTTGAACAAAACACAAATAACCTAGATTTACTGCGCAGAGTTTTTAGCATTATCAAAGATACTCCAGGCTTTGATGTAAATCAATTGATCTTGGCTTTAGTAAAAATGATTCAAAAGCCTGAGACTCAACATATGGGACAGGAGATCTTTGCCGGACTAGCTCAAAAAAATCTCATTCGTTTGGTAAGAGCTCTTTTGCTTGAACCAGAGTCAACCAACATTCTCCCTTCGGGTAGAAATTCATAAAAGCAATAGTGGTACCAAAATTTTCTTGGTACCACTAAGGTTTCTTGTTATTTTTAAGGTCTTTATATTTGCTGACCTCATTTCTATATGTATTTATCTTAGCAACGCATTATAAGCGATCCCCATTTTTTTATTATTTCTTTAGATTTACTTTCTTATCTATTTGTCTACTTGTGTAAAGTTATGTTGAGGCTTAAAAGAGACTCCTATAAGCCGGGAAATACGTATCTCTAGGTTACGTACCCAATGAGTCCAGTTCTTGTGGGTCTGGTTATCTTCTACCATTGGCTCTACCAAGATAGTAAAAAGCCCCAAGCGATTGCCAGCCAAGACATCTGTAAAGAGGCGATCCCCAACCATAGCCACAGAAGACGCTGGTACGTTCATCTGCTCAAGAGCTTTTTTGAGCTTGCGCCTTGACGGTTTACCTGCACCTAGTAGATAAGGCAAATCCAAGGATTTAGCAATACTGCCAATTCTTTCATGGCTAAGATTATTGCTGACCAAACAAAGAGAGATCGGTGAATTTTTGAGTTGTTCTATCCAGTCGCTCAACTGCTCTGAAACTTCGCTATGATGCCAAGGAACAAGGGTTTCATCTACATCCAGAATCAGTCCCTTGAGATAATATTGCTCAAGCATATCTGGTGTAATTAAAGTTACTGGTCCACCAAGAACCAGATTGGGTTGCAAAAGTTTAACTAGCATCATAAATTTTTAATAGAAGTAATTTACAATTTTTAACTCGGTTGGTTTTCATTAAGGACTGAAGATCGTGTCTCGCCAAATAAATAATCTATATCAACTGTTCCCCAAAAAGATCCGACTGTTTTGTTTTTTTCTGATTCCGCTTTTGCTGTTTCTTCAGAGTAAACCTCTTCTAGCAAGAAATAGCAAGCCTAACACCAACAATCCTTGGCAATATGCTTCTTTTCCAGTTGAGAATTTTCAAGCCTTTACTTCTGGTTTTGGCTACCGTATCTCTCCAGTGACTAATCAGTGGCAGTTTCACTACGGCTTAGATCTTGCGGCTCCCTATGGTAGCTATGTTCGTAACTGGTGGTCTGGCAAAGTAGTTGAGCTTTCTGATAATACCGGTTGTGGGACCATGATCAAAATTGAATCAGGGCGTTGGCAACATGTTTATTGTCATTTAATTGGCAAGGTTCAAGATCTTCCCAATGGCCGTCGCTATCTATTGGATTCCGAAGGTGGGATCATGCTGACTCTAGGACAGACTATATCTTACGGAACAAGAATTGCCCGCGTTGGTGTAAGTGGCAATACCACAGGACCTCACCTACATTGGGGTATAAAGTTTGATGGTCAGTATATTGATCCAAGCTTAGTTATTCAAGAAATGTATAAAAACCAAGTTGCAAAGGCTAACCACCGCTAATTTTCACTTGATAGCCAAGTTGGACCAAAATCTGCACTACTTTTTCTTTGTGTTCACCTTGAATTTCTAGGGTCTGCTCTTTAAGTGTTCCGCCACTACCACAATTAGTTTTAAGTTGCTTTAAGATTGCCTGTAGGCTTTCTTGCGAAGTTTGAAAGCCTGTAATCACTGTTACAGTTTTGCCTTTTCTACCACTGCGGGTTGCTTGAACTCTCAATGATTGTTGTTTGGGAGGAATTTCTGGGGTAGCTCTTTGCAATGCTGGAGAATTTTCTCCAAATTCTCTATGGACAATTTTTTTATGCGGGTCAGATTTTGCCATTATCTCTACCTATCAAATCAAGTTCATTTTAGCTCGATTTAATTTTCTCAGATATGTAAAGTATTGTTGCTGCAAGTAAAAAAATATGCTAAATTTGAAGAATAGTCATTGACTAAATCGCATTTATCGAATATAGAGGTCTGTGTCATGGAAAATAAAGAGTCAAAATTTGGTTTCAATAGCTTTTCCGAAAACTGGAACGGCCGTTTGGCGATGTTAGGTTTTACTATCGGAATTGCTACTGAATTGTTAACTGGTAAAGGAATATTAGCTCAGTTGGGCTTGATGTAGTAATTCATCTTCTTTTGACTGGTTAAACCTCTATCTTTAATACAGAGATAGAGGTTTAAAATTTGCAGCAAAAAAAAAGAGATAAATTGTCAAATCACTGTGATAACATCTTTTCAGGACAAGGTAGAAGAGGGTGTCAAAAGGAGTCACTTGAAAAATGCCGGAAAACTCCCATAGTCAGATTAAGCAAAAAAGTGTCATTCAGCCCATTAAAATTGGTGTAATAGGTGTGGGCAATATGGGACAGCATCATACAAGAGTCCTAAGCCTGCTCAAAGATGTCGAATTAGTTGGAATATCCGATCTCAATATAGAGCGCGGGTTAGATACCGCGGGCAAATATCGTATTCGTTTTTTTGAAAACTACTTGGATCTTCTACCTCATATAGATGCTGTCTGTTTGGCTGTCCCGACACTTCTTCACCATAGAGTCGGTCTAGACTGCCTGGAAGCAGGAGTTCATACCTTAATAGAAAAGCCAATAGCAGCAAGTATTGCTGAGGCTGAATCTTTAGTCAACGCTGCAGCTCAATCTGACTGTATATTACAAGTAGGTCATATAGAAAGATTCAATCCTGCCTTTCAAGAATTGAGCAAAGTACTTAAAACAGAACAGTTGCTGGCATTAGAAGCACATCGGATGAGTCCTTATTCCCAAAGGGCTAATGATGTTTCTGTAGTGCTGGATTTGATGATTCACGATATTGATTTGATCTTGGAATTGGTAGATGCGCCTATAGTTAAGGTCACTGCCAGTGGTTCTCGAGTATCACAATCAGGCTCTCTTGATTATGTAACAGCAACATTAGGTTTTCTCAACGGCATTGTCGCTACTATTACTGCTAGTAAAGTAACCCATCGTAAGATCAGGCATCTGGCGGCACATTGCAAAGCATCCCTAACTGAGGCCGATTTTCTCAATAACGAGATCTTGATCCATCGGCAGACCACAGGAAATTATGTGACAGACTATGGGCAAGTTCTCTATCGTCAAGATGGATTAATCGAAAAAGTCCATACTAGTAATATAGAGCCACTTCATGCTGAGCTGGAGCATTTTGTCCATTGTGTCCGAGGAGGAGATGAACCATCAGTTGGAGGAGAGCAAGCGCTCAAGGCTCTTCGCATTGCCAGTGCAATTGAAAGAATGGCTCTAGATGAGAAGCTATGGCAAAATAAAGAATGGGAAGAACAAATCAATCTGCCAGAGTCCTCCCCGGTGAGGTCTATTTAGTCGACTATCTGAGCTAAAAAAATTATATATGTTTCGTAGATTTCTTCAGTACTTGATGGTCTTACCCTTTGTCTTGGCTAATAATGTGGCTATGGCCAAAACAGATCAAGAGGTAGTTCAATGTGATATTTTAGTAGTAGGGGGAGGTTTAGCAGGCTCAGCAGCAGCCTATCAAGCACTCCTTGCTGGTAAAACTGTTTGCTTAAGCGAGATTACTGACTGGGTTGGCGGTCAAATCTCTTCACAAGGAACTTCCGCCTTAGACGAGCGCCCCACTCAAAGAAAATTAAATTTTTTCCCTAAAGGCTATCAAGAGCTGACTGAAAGACTCCACAATCATTACAGCAGACCTAATCCTGGTGGCTGTTGGGTGAGTACGATGTGTTTTTTGCCTAGTGATGGACATAAAGTTCTCTTTGAACAACTACAAGATGCCGCTATAAAAGGCAAAGGCCAGCTCAAATGGTTTCCTGCAACTGTAATTAAAGACTTAGAAATCAAGCAAACACAAGGTGGCAAGCAGATTATTAGTGCTATAGCTATTCAACGTAGCCCTGCTCCAGGTGCTCCATCTCTCAATAGTCAGCCCCTCTCGAAGACTATCAAAGATGCCTATACGTTCAAAGATTCGGCTCTTTTTCACAAAAAAATAATCAAATTTGTCCCTTCAGCAAAAAATCAAGGACTGATAGCCCCCTGGTATGTTATTGAAGCAACCGAAACAGGCGAATTGATAGCTTTAGCTGATTTGCCCTATCGTTTGGGCGCTGAGCCATTGTCTTATTTAGAGCCATCTTCTTCCAGTATTGAAGGAGATCCCTATTGCCTCCAAGGTTTTACCTATACCTTTGCTATGGAGAGAACTGCCGAGCCACAGGTAAATCCTATGCCCACTTTCTATCCTCAATATTCTCCTTATTACAGTTATGAGCTAAAAAGATTAGCCGATTTTGATTTCGTCTTTACCTATCGACGCATCAGTAATCCTAACCCTGGACCTGAGACAAGTTTCAGTGGAATCAGCTATGCTACTCCTACTCCAGGGGATATTTCGATGCAAAATTGGACCTGGGGGAATGACTACCGCCCAGGTACTTCCCAAGATAATTTAATTTACACTAGAGAACAGCTGCAAGCAGATGGTCAGCTCAAGCCTAGTAGTTGGTTAGGTGGTCTCAGGGTTGATACTCTTGGCAAAGCTGAGGAAAATTCGCTGGGTTACTATTACTGGTTAGTTGAAGGCACTACAGATTCTCAATTAGGAGATGGTGTTAAAAAACCAGATCCCAGGCATCGTTTTCTCAAGGGTCTGGATTCTCCGATGGGCACTGAGCATGGATTATCTAAATATCCCTATATTCGTGAATCTCGGCACATCATTGGCCGGCCTTATTTCGGCTATGAAGATGGCTTTAGAATCACAGAAATAGATATATCTCGTGCCAATTATCAACAGGATTACTACCGAGAAGCCCTAGGTCCAGACAAATACCGCCACTTACTCGGTTTTCTCTCTGGTTTGGAAGGTTTTAAAGTTCTCGATGGAAGCCTTGCTGCAGATCAAGTTAAACAGCGCAGCCGATCTACTATATATCCTGATTCAGTTGGGATTGGACATTATGCAATTGATCTTCACCCCTGCTTGAGTATATCCCCACCAGAAGCTCCTGGTAATAGAGAAAAAGCAGGAGAGCGAAGAGGTCAAGGTATAGCTTACCCTTTCCAAATTCCATTGCGTAGTATAATCCCCCAAAAAATAGATAATCTTCTAATATCAGGCAAAAGTATTGCCCTAAGCCATATTGCAGCGGCTGCTTATCGGGTTCATTCTTTTGAATGGTCTTCTGGTATAGCTGCTGGGGAAACAGCTATTTTTAGCCTGGAAAAAAATCTACTCCCCTATCAGTTAGTCGAAAATCCTTTGCTCAATGATCCCAAATTAAAAGAGCTTCAATTAAGATTAGAAAAAAGTGGAAATCCAACGGCCTTTCCCAATACCTCTGTATTTAACGAGTCTTGGCAGGACTGGAAGTAGGCTCAGCTCAAAAAGTAATATGGAGCAGTTTTGATCATGACCAATTCCTCTCAAGGAATCTTTTTTATAAATGTATAGCAAAATAGAGTTCAAAAAGATTTTAGAAAAAGCTAAAGAGGGAGTAGAGATTTCTTCTCAAGAGGCTATTGTGCTTTTGAGCTCTAGAGAGCCTGAAAATTTGGATCTGTTAAAAAATACGGCAAATTTTTTGCGCGGCCAACAAGCAGGAGAAAGCATTAGCTATGTTATTAATCGCAATATTAACTTTACTAATATCTGTGAGCAGCATTGTAATTTTTGCGCATTTCGCCGCGATGCCCAAGATCAAGAAGCTTTTTTTCTAGAGAGCGATCAAATCTTAGAAAAAGCCCAGTCTGCTTTAGCTATAGGAGCTACTGAAATCTGCATGCAAGGTGGACTTAATCCCAATGCTAAGTTAGAAGGAAAAAGTCTTAATTATTATTTAAATCTAGTCTCAATCCTCAAAGATAACTATCCGCAACTGCACCTCCATGCTTTCTCTCCCCAGGAGATTGAATTTATTGCCAGAGAAGATGGAATTACCTACAAAGATGTCTTAATAGAACTAAAGGCTGTAGGACTTGGTTCTTTGCCTGGTACAGCGGCAGAGATACTCACTGAGCGAGTACGAAAGATCATCTGTCCGGAAAAAATTAATAGCCAAATTTGGCTAGAAATCATTACTTTAGCTCACAGCCTCGGACTTCCTACAACCAGTACCATGCTCTGCGGCCATATAGAAACAGTCCAAGAGCAGGTTGAGCATCTAGAAAAATTACGCTGTCTACAAAAAAAAGCAATTGCTGAAAATCATCCTGCTAGGATTACTGAGTTTATCTTATTGCCTTTTGTCGGTCAAAATGCACCTTCAATGTTGCGCAAACGAGTAGATAGAGATCAGCCTATTTTAGAAGATTGCTTAATTTTAACTGCAGTAGCCAGAATTTACCTAGGCAATGTGATCTCCAACCATCAGCCAAGCTGGGTAAAACTTGGACTTTCCGGGGCAATGCAGGCTCTAGAGTGGGGTTGCAATGATCTAGGTGGAACTTTAATGGAAGAGCATATTACTAGTATGGCCGGGGCTATTGGAGGCGGTTCTCTAGAAGTAGAGCAATTACAAAAGGCTATCAGCTCAATTGGCAGACCATACCAACAGAGAACCACACTTTATGAATATCTTAGCCAGCATGAGCTAGAGTGCTCAGGTTCGTTAAAACTTTAACAGCTGTCTCATATTGCTTATCGTTAGGAGAACTGCTAGGAGTGATAGCTTCTTGATTTTCAATCTTAATATCAGGTTGAATGCCAATTTTGTGGATATCTCGGTGATTTGGGGTTTGGTATTTAGCGACAGAAACGGCTAAACCCACCTTATCTGCTCCATCAGATAATTCAAAAAGTGATTGAATCAAGGCTTTACCATAGGTTTTTTCTCCAACCAATACGGCTCTACCATTGTCCTGCAATGCTCCAGCTAGAATTTCGCTAGCGCTAGCAGTTCCATGGTTGACAAGCAACGCAATAGGAGCATCAGTTAAGGCAGTTCCATTGGCGCTATAACTCTCAGAAATACCCTGACGGTTGACAGTATGGACAACCACTCCTTCATTTAGAAATAGGCGAGCTATATCAATACCAGATTGTAAAAGACCACCTGGATTATTTCTAAGATCCAAGACGTAGGCCTTGGCACCTTGCTGATTGAGATCTTGGATGGATTTCTTAATCTCTTCAGTGGCATTGGCGCTAAATTGTGACAGACGGATATAGCCTACGGGGATATTGGCTGAATCTTGATCAAGAGCGCTAACTACAGGACTTAGTTGAATATGATCTCTAATGAGTTGAAAGGTTCGAATAGCTTGACCTTCTTTACCAGGGGCAATGGTTAGCGAAATTGTCGTGCCACTTTGCCCACGCATTTTAGCTGCAGCTTCATCTAAAGTGAGCTGTTGAGCGTCGATTCCATCAATTTTCAAAATTTTATCTCCAGCAGAGATTCCGGCTTTTTGGGCTGGTGATCCTTCCAAGGGTGTAACGACCTCTAGTTGTTTACTGTCTGGATCGGCGCTGATCTGCAAGCCTACTCCTGAAAGCTCACCATTTGTACTGATCTGCAGGTTACTATATTGTTCAGGTCGCAAAAGACGGGTAAAGGGTTCATCTAGTGTTTTGAGCATCTCATCAATTGTTTGATAAGCATCTTGCCGGCTATCTAGAGGTTTTTTTACAAATGTTTCGCGCACCTTCCACCAGTCTTGATTGTTAAAATTTTCATCGAGATAGGCTTGATTGACAAGCCTCCAAGCTTGTAATACCAATTTTTGATCATCATTGTAGGCAGTGAGAGCTTCTGCCGGAAGTACCTGAACAAAGAGAGATAAGACAAGAACACTCAGCATGAACAAAGAGCGCCAAAAATTCCGTTTTTTCATTTTTTGTAATAAAAATATACTGTTTGTGTGGTATTAAAGAACAAATCTTAATATTGATCTTAATACCATGTTACATATTTAAAAGTTTTATGAGAGAAATTGGATCTTTAACTCTGATTTTAGCCAAATTTAACAGAAACCTGCTGATATCTTTGGGTTAGCGTGAGGATTGTGTCACAATAGTTAAAGTATAAATATCTGCAAAAAGAAAAAATCCGTCCTCATGTTCACCAAAGAAGTTACCGACTCTAAACTCTACAAGTGGTTTAATGATCGTCTCGATATCGATCTCATATCGGACGACATTGCCAGTAAATATGTACCACCCCACGTTAACATTTTTTACTGTTTAGGTGGTATCACTCTTGTTTGCTTTGTCATTCAGTTTGCAACTGGCTTTGCTATGACTTTCTACTACAAGCCTACTGTAGCAGAAGCTTTGAGCTCAGTTAAGTACATCATGGAAGAAGTCAATTTCGGTTGGTTGATTCGCTCAATTCACCGTTGGTCAGCTAGTATGATGGTTCTGATGATGATCCTTCATACCTTCCGTGTCTATCTCACCGGTGGATTCAAAAAGCCACGTGAGTTGACTTGGATCACTGGTGTTGTTCTAGCTGTGATCACCGTATCTTTTGGTGTGACAGGCTACTCTCTACCTTGGGATCAAGTTGGTTACTGGGCGGTTAAAATCGTTTCAGGTGTTCCTGCTGCTATTCCCATCGTGGGTGATCAGATTGTGGAATTAATGAGAGGTAGTCCAAGTGTTGGACAAGCTACGCTTACTCGTTTTTACAGTTTGCATACTTTTGTTCTGCCTTGGTTCATTGCCGTATTCATGCTTGTCCATTTCTTAATGATCCGCAAACAGGGAATCTCTGGTCCTCTGTAAATTTATTAAGGAGAATTTAATCCGATGTCAAACTTGAAAAAACCTGACCTTTCTGATCCCAAGTTGCGAGCTAAAATAGCTCAGGGCATGGGTCACAATTACTATGGAGAGCAGGCTTGGCCTAATGATCTGCTCTATACTTTCCCAATAGTTATCTTGGGTACCATAGGACTTTGCGTATGTCTGGCAGTTCTTGATCCTACTATGATAGGTGAACCAGGTGATCCATTTGCTACACCTTTAGAAATCTTGCCAGAATGGTATTTCTATCCAACTTTTCAACTGCTACGCATTCTACCTATTAAATTACTAGGTGTAGCCTGCATGGCAGCTGTTCCCCTAGGACTTATATTGGTGCCGTTCCTTGAGAATGTGAACAAGTTTCAAAATCCTTTCCGCCGCCCTGTAGCTATGACAGTATTTTTATTAGGTACAGTCATTACACTTTGGCTAGGTGCTGGAGCTACATTCCCAATTGACAAATCTCTAACTCTTGGTTTGTTTTAATTAAATCGGCTCTCTCTCTTATTACTAATAACCCTCTCATATTAAGCATGAGAGGGTTTTTTATTAGATATTAGGGGTGATAGCAGCAGGTAGAACATCTTGCTTGGCTAAATATTCATGTATTTCTTTAGGATTTAGATGAGAGAGATTTTTATCTAATTCTACGATGTTGGGAATTTTGGGCAAAACATCTCTGAGTAAACCCAAAAGTTTATGTTCTGCCAC
>CAISPN010000068.1 GCA_903887375.1 uncultured cyanobacterium | reverse complement strand
TAATTTTAGAAGCCAACGCTCTAGAATATTCATACCTTTTTAGAATCAATCAATTGATTTAGTAACAATGATTGTATATTTTATGTCACTTTATTTTTGTATCTAGCACGCAATTCTAGTAGTGCGTATTCCAAACGAGAGAGAACAGCCTCATTGGTCCAATTTTTGGATTTTAAGATTGCTTCTTTTGAAAGAGATTGCCATAGATTGGGATCATTATAAATCTCTCTTATGGACTGAGCAAAAGCCTCACCGGTTAGATCGTTAACCAATATTCCATCAACCCCATTTGTGACTATCTCGGCTGGACCACCCGAATTATGACAGATTGATGGTGTGCCAACACACATAGCCTCTGCTATATTGCGGCCATATGGTTCACCAAGCGATGTTGAAACCAGTAAATCTGCATTGAGCAAATAATCATATACTTCTTTATTGGAGACTCTTCCTTTGAGAGTTATGACATCTGCTAAATTCTCTTGATAAATGAACTTTTCTAAATTTTCTCGTTCTACCCCATCGCCTAGAAATGTTGCTCTGACCTTGATTCCATTGTCTTTTAAGATTTTTACAGCTTGGCAGAGAACCAGAGGATATTTATTCGGAACTAGATTGGCAATAAATACTAAATTAAGGTAGTCTTTATCTTTAATGTTTCTAGCTTGGATATCTATACCGCTAGGTGACTCGACAATCAAAGGTAAACAAAGAGCCTGAGAATTGGGAAATTCAGCTTGTATAGTATCGGCATGCAGAGGCGTCGAACATATTATCAAAGAAGCTGCTTCCAATGTCTTTTGCCAACCTCTTTTAGCCAAAGGAACAAGTAATGGTCTAACTCCAATACCAAATCTTGGTTTGCTCAGCATAGCTTTATTTTCAGGCCAACTGTAATATAGAGGACCAATTACCAGTGGTTTGCCTAAAGTTTTAGGAACAGTAGGACATTCAAGCCCACATGGGGACATGTACCAAACAAGATCAAAGTCAATCTCATCAGCTAAACTATGCAATAATTTATCGCCTCTGCGCAGGTGTTCCAAAGATGCCAGAGAATCAAAAGGAACAAGATGTTTTCCCCCGGTTTTAACTTGAAAATTTTCGCTTTTTTCTAGAATATCTGAATGTCTAGCATAGGCATAAATTTTATGGCCCCGCTTGGCCAGTCCGTTGAGCAAGGAAAAACAAATTAATCCCTCTCCGTGAGATTGATGGTCTGTCAGGTAGTTTGAAGCTGAATGTACATAAATTGACAAGTTTTTCATGCTTTTTTTAATCGAGTACACGGATCACGCTCGAAATGCTTTTAATCGCTTCTAATTGTTTGATGGATTCAAGTGCTTGACGAAAAAATTGTTCTTTGACATTATGACTCACTACTACTAGTTCAGCTTGATTTGCTTCTAGACCAATTTGAACCAGTGACTGCAGACTGACATTATTTTCACCAAAGCAAGTACCTATTTGTCCAATTGCACCAGGTCTATCAAGAGTAATCAAGCGAGTATAAAAACTGCTTTCAATTTCCTCAATAGGGGTGATTTGGCAATAATGCTGATGTGTTCGACTTAACAAGGGATCGAGAGTTGCTCCAGTTCCATGACTTTTTAAGATGGCCACTATATTCATTATGTCTGAAACTACGGCACTGGCAGTAGGGCCTGAACCTGCCCCTGGACCGTAGAACATAACCTGCCCTAGAGGATCTCCTTCAACCAAAATGGCATTGTTGACTCCATTAATGCTAGCAAGAGGATGGGATTGTGGAACCAATGTGGGATGAACCCTCAGCTCTAAGCGATCAGAATCTTCTCCGGCATTACCTCTGGCAATAGCTAGCAACTTGATGACATATCCCAAGCGACGAGCATAATTAATATCTGTAGCAGTGATATTTCTGATGCCTTCACTATAGACATCCTCCCTCTTGATATGCCCCCCGAAACCTAGAGAAGCTAGAATGCTAATCTTATCGGCAGCATCTAGTCCATCTACATCACTACTAGGATTAGCTTCTGCATAGCCAAGCTGCTGAGCTTTAGTGAGGACATCGGCAAAGTCTGCACCATTTTCACTCATTTGAGTGAGGATGTAGTTGGTGGTTCCATTGACAATGCCTATAATTGATTGAATGCGGTTACTGCCAAGAGACTGTTTGAGTGGTTTAATAATGGGAATGCCACCACCAACGGCTCCTTCAATGAGCACATAGACTCCTTTTTCTTGGGCTGCTGCATAAATCTCTTCACGATAGCGAGCAATCACAGCCTTGTTGGCTGTTACAACGTGCTTTCCGGCTTTTATTGCCTTGAGTATTAAACTACGAGCAGGCTCTAGACCACCCAATAGTTCTACAACAATACTAATTTCGGGATCACTGACGATTGAATCTAGATCTTGGGTCAGCACTTGCTGGTTTAACTGGAGCGCTCTATGTTTTTCTATTGAGCGCACACCAATTTTCTTGACAATCATCTCCGAAAGTAGAGGGTTTCTCCCAGCTGGGTCTGAGAGAATTTCAAATGTTCCCCTGCCAACAGTTCCCAATCCAAGCAAACCTACATAGTACACTACTGTTCCCTTTTGCTTAATATCTTTCTTATCTGTCCATATCTACGATACAGGTTTAAAAGCGAAAAAGGGTAGATATGATGCTACCCCTTTTTATTTGATACCGGTTCAATTGAAAACCTAGTCAAGACCCGTATTGGTACCAGGTTTTCCAGTTACCAGTTTAACGCTGACTATTCTGCCGCCCATTTTCATGATGCGCTGTTGTTCTGCAAACCAGTTATCGTAGGGAACTAACTTAGTAAAATAAGTATTTTGCAATTCACGCTGTGTCCGAATGCGGGTCTGACTGGGTACACAGGCTGTGACTTTGAATGTTCTCATTGTATGTGTGTGGCCTCTCCTGCTGTTTTATTAAACAAATTCTCTTAATGACAGATACAGCAGAGGCCGGGAGTCAGGAGTCAATACTAGATCAGCAAAACTTATTTTAACAATAAGCCTTAGAAGAGCTGGCACTCACTCTGGACTTCCCGGTCCTCCTGATAATCAGAAACTGATTAGCTTAAACCAGAGCTGATATAGTCTAGGTAAACACCCATTTCTTTGCCAGCGTCAGGACCAACCAAGCTAGCGGTAACTTCTTTGATAGCTTGGATAGCTTGTACGGTAGAAGAGATAGGTACACCTAGAGAATTGTAGGTTTCTTTCAATCCATTGAGAACTCTTTCATCAAGGATAGAAGGATTACCAGCCAACATAGCATAGGTGGCATAGCGGAGGTAGTAGTCTAGGTCGCGAATACAAGCTGCATAGCGACGAGTAGTGTACATGTTGCCGCCTGGACGGGTAACATCAGAATATAGAAGAGATTTAGCTACAGCACCTTTAACAATGGCAGCAGCATTAGCGCTGATTACGCTAGCAGCGCGAACACGTAGTTCACCAGTAGCGAAATAGCCTTTCAATCTGTCCAAGGAAGAAGCATCAAGATACTTCCCTTGAACGTCGGCAGAGTTAATAACAGAGGTAATTGCGTCTTGCATAGTTTTGCTTCCTTATCTTGCTTCGTCTTAAATGTCTTGAACCTATGTGAATAAAAAAGAAATCTTACTGCAGGGCACCAATGACATAGTCAAAGTAAGAAGCAGCTTCAGCGGCATCTTCAGCAGATAGTAATGCTGAGGACGCTTCTTTGAGTCCGCGGATGCTTTGTCCTACTGCCTCAATAGGAGTTCCTAGAGACTTGTACATGTTGCTAACGCCAACTAGACCGATTTCTTCAATGACAGTAACATCACCAGAGACGATACCGTAGGTAACTAGGCGAAGATAGTAGTCAATATCGCGTAGACAAGTAGCAGTCATATCCTGACCATAAGCGTTGCCACCAGGAGAAACTAAATCAGGGCGTTGCTGGAACAATCTGTCACCAGCTTGCTTAACTAGGGTCTCACGTGCACCAGCAAGAACTTCGGCAATGCGGATGCGTGCAGCACCAGAAGTAACAAAAGCTTTGATTCTGTCCAATTCACCGGGGCTGAGGTAACGGGCTTCAGCGTCGGCATTCACGATAGATTTCGTGACGATACTCATCGATGGATTTCTCCTAAAAAACGAGGTTTTTAATAAAATGGGGCTTTAGATAGATTTCTCTAATTACCTTGCCCAAACTATTTTCAGCTATTGTACAGTCCATCGCTCATATTTTGTAATACTTTTTAACATTTTGCTAAAAAAAAGAGAGGCTATTAACCTCTCTTAATCTGAATTTATGGGTAAATTAAACTGACCGGAAGCTGGGTACAACTATATCAACATTCTGTTTAGTGAGCTGGTTGTATAGCTTTTCGGTATTGGGGAAATTGGCTGCAGGCAGGGTTGGGAAACGACGATAGGGAACTGTATCATCTCCAAACAATTGCTGATATTCCATGCTATTGACTAGGGCTCTGACAAAGGCGCGAACACCCTCGGTTGCCAAAATCAAGTTATATGCTTGAATCTCTTTCTGATTCAAAGGAGCACGTCC
>CAISPN010000067.1 GCA_903887375.1 uncultured cyanobacterium | reverse complement strand
GGCAACTGGAGCAGGCAAAACCACTGTAATGGCTCTGCTGATTGCTTGGCAAACTGTAAATGCTCTAAGATATCCTGCTAGTACAAAGTATACCCGTGGTTTTTTGATAATAACTCCGGGGATTACCATTAAAGACAGGTTGAGAGTGCTCCAACCCAATGATCCTGATAGCTACTATGCCAGTAGAGAGTTATTACCCAGTGACATGTTGCAGGATTTGGGTAAAGCCAAAATTGTTATTACTAATTATCATGCATTTAAATTGCGTGAGAGGCTCGAAATTTCCAAAACCGGAAGAGCTTTAATTCAAGGAAGAGGACCAGAACTTGAGACATTGGAAACCGAAGGGCAGATGCTCCAAAGGGTAATCCCTGAACTGATGGGTATGAAAAATGTTTTGGTAATCAATGATGAGGCTCATCATTGTTATCGCGAAAAACCCACCCCAGAGGATCTAGATTCGCTCAAGGGAGAGCAAGCTAAGCAAAACAATGAAACTGCTCGTCTTTGGATTTCGGGCATTGAAACAGTTAAACGCAAATTAGGAGTTGGGCAGGTCTATGATCTATCGGCTACTCCTTTTTTCTTGCAAGGTTCTGGCTACGTCGAAGGTACTCTTTTCCCTTGGACTGTTAGTGATTTTTCTTTGATGGATGCTATCGAATGTGGCATTGTTAAACTTCCTAGAGTGCCGGTCTCAGATAATGTGCCAGGTACGGATATGCCCAAATTACGTAACCTTTGGGAAAATATCGGCTCGAAGATGCCCAAAAAAGGCAAGAGCAAAGCTACCAACCTAGATCCACTATCGCTGCCAACTGAATTGCTAAACGCTCTAGATGCTCTCTATGGTCACTATGAAAAAACCTATGAGCTTTGGCATGAGCAAGGAATCGTTGTCCCACCGGTTTTTATCTTAGTCTGCAATAATACTGCTACTTCTAAGCTGGTCTATGACTATATCTCAGGTTTTCATCGCCAAGGAGAAGATCAAGAGCAAACCTATCATCAAGGACGTTTGGAGCTATTTCGCAACTATGATGACTATGGCAATAAATTAGCTCGCCCCCGCACTCTGTTGATTGACAGCGCACAGTTAGAATCAGGCGAGGCTCTAGATAATGACTTTCGGACTATGGCAGCAGATGAAATTGAACGCTTTAGACGCGAAGTGATCCAGCGCAGTGGGAATCAAAGCGATGGTAAAAATATCACTGATCAAGATTTACTGCGAGAGGTGATGAATACTGTTGGTAAGCCTGGCCGTCTAGGTGAATCTATTCGTTGTGTGGTTTCGGTTTCTATGCTCACTGAGGGCTGGGATACCAATACTGTCACTCATGTTCTGGGAATTAGGGCATTTGGAACTCAGTTACTCTGTGAACAGGTGATTGGCCGGGCCTTGCGGCGTTATTCATATGATCTCAATGAAGATGGACTTCTAGATGTCGAATATGCTGATGTTTTGGGTATACCTTTTGATTTCACTGCTAAACCAGTGATTGCCAAACCGGCTATACCTCGCAAGAGTGTCAATGTTAAGGCTCTTAAACCTGAAAGGGATCATCTCGAGATTACTTTTCCCAGGGTACAGGGCTACCGCATAGAGTTACCAGATACCGCTCTTAGTGCTCAATTTACCGATGATTCAATTTTGGAATTAACTCCTGAGCTTTTAGGAGCTACGATTACTCGCAATGAAGGCATTGTTGGCGAAGGGGTAGAGCTCAATGTCAAACATCTTGAGGGAACGCGTCCTTCTGCTGTTGTCTATGAATTGACTAAACATCTGCTCTATCACAAATACCGCGATCCTGGGGAAGAGCCCAAGATTCATCTATTTGGTGAACTTAAACGCATCGCTAAACAATGGATGAATCAATGTCTACGCTGTAGCGGAGATACTTATCCAGCTCAATTAATCTACCGCGAGATTGCTGATCTAGCTTGCGAGAAAATCAAAGCAGCAATCACTGAGGCAACAGTAGGTGATCGCCCTACCAAGGCTATTCTAGATCCCTATAATCCCAGAGGCTCTACTGCTTTTATCAATTTCAACACTACTAAGTCAACTTTATGGCAAAGTGATCCTCGATGTAGTCATATCAATTTTGTAGTCTGTGATAGTGATTGGGAAGCTGAATTCTGTAGAGTCGCAGAGGCTCATCCTCTGGTTAAAAGCTATGTTAAAAACCAAGGGCTGGATTTTAAAGTACCATATCTCTATGGTTCTCAAGTTAGAAATTATTATCCAGATTTTATAGTCCATGTGGATATCGCAAAAAGACAACCTCTGAATCTAGTTGTCGAAATTAAGGGCTACCGTGGTGAGGATGCCAAGCAAAAAGCTAGCACTATGCGCAATTACTGGATCCCCGGGGTGAATAATCTCGGTAGCTTTGGACTATGGCATTTTGCTGAGTTTACTGCAGTTTTTCAAATTGAACAGGAGTTTAATGAGCTTATTGCAGAATTAGTTAAACAACAAAAATCATAATAAATATGGCAGACAAAGCTAATCAATCCAAAAAGGTAGCATCTCTCAAGCATGAGCAGGACAAACGCAAAAATATTCCAACTGCTGAGTATCAATCTATGATGGCACAAGAGGATAAAAGTGAAGTTCAGGTGGCTTATGAACGTCGCAATCGGGATCTAGACCCTCAGTTGGTCTGGCGTGGCAAGGATGAACAGGATTGGTCTGATTTGGTAGTAAATGCTCCTCCACTTTATATTCAAGAAAAGATACAGCCAAAGGTTCTGATTGATGATCTTTTAAATCAAAGTAAAAAACGAGAACAAACTAGTCAAGATGCCCATCAATATGATCTTTTTGCGGATTTTGATGGTCTACCTCAAGAGGCAACTGCTACTGATTTCTATCAACATGATGCTAACTGGACTAATCGCATGATCCTTGGTGATAGTCTGCAGGTGATGGCCTCTCTAGCCGAGAGAGAAGGTTTAAGAGGCAAGGTACAGTGTATCTATATTGATCCACCTTATGGCATCAAGTTTAATAGTAATTTTCAATGGTCAACTACCAGTAGAGATGTCAAAGATGGCAGCAAGGATCATATTACCCGCGAGCCTGAACAAGTAAAAGCCTTTCGTGATACCTGGAGAGATGGTATTCACTCTTATCTAACTTATCTAAGGGATAGATTAACCGTAGCTAGAGATCTTTTAACTGACAGTGGCTCTATTTTTGTCCAGATAGGTGATGAGAATGTCCATCGGGTTAGATGCTTAATGGATGAAGTCTTTGGCGATGAGAATTTTCAGAGTCTTATAACGGTCAGAAAAACTTTGCCACTTGGCTCTTCTGGTTTAGGTGGCGTTTCAGATTATATTCTGTGGTATGCAAAAGAAGTATTAAAAATAAAATATAGGCAACTTTATTCCACTAAAGGAGATGAAGTAAGCTCTCCATATTCAAATGTAATTACCAAAGATGGAAAATTTAGGAAAGCGAATGAAGCTGAAATTAAAAATTCAGATATATTGTCAGATAATGAAAAATTATTTAGATTTGATAAAGTCACTTCTTCTGGTTTTACTGCATCTTGCTTTTATAGATTTGACCTTCATGGTCAAACAATTTACCCACAGAAAAAAAGCTGGAGTACAAATTATGATGGGATGATACGCTTGATTAAAGCTAACAGAATTGCAAAGTCAAAAGGCGGATCAGTTCCCAATTATTTGAGAATGTTAAATGATTTTTCAGTAAAGCCCATACATAATATTTGGGGTGAGTTCCAAGGGGCAAAAGATTTAACATATGTTGTTCAAACAAACGCTGGTATTCTTCAACGTTGCATATTGATGACTACTGACCCGGGGGATATAGTATTGGATCCAACTTGTGGGAGTGGGACTAGTGCCTATGTGGCTGAACAATGGGGAAGGCGCTGGATCACTATAGATACATCTAGAGTAGCTTTGGCTTTGGCTAGAGTTAGGATTATGGGTGCTAGATATCCCTATTATCTATTGGCAGACTCGATGGCTGGACAGGAAAAAGAAGCAGAGATTACCAACACTACCCCATCTAATAATCCAACTTACTATGACATTAGACAGGGTTTTGTCTATGAAAGAGTACCGCATATTACCCTTAAATCTATTGCCAACAATACTGAAATTGATACTATTTGGCAAGACTATCAAACCCGACTAGAACCATTACGAGAAGCACTCAATCAACAAGTTAACCAAAACTGGCAAGAATGGGAAATCCCTAGAGAACTAGAACCTCAATGGTCAGAACAAGCCAAACAACTACACCAACAATGGTGGAAAGAACGTATAGCAAGGCAAAAAGAAATTGACGCATCTATTGCAGCCAAAGCAGACTTTGAATATCTCTATGACAAACCCTATGAAGATAAAAACATAGTCAGAGTAGCAGGACCCTTTACCGTCGAAAGCCTTTCGCCACATCGAGTATTAGCAGTAGATCACGATGAGCAATTGATAGATCCTAATAAAACAAGTAATAGTGAAAATGACTTTGCCACAGTGATCCTGGATAATCTTAAAACGGCAGGAGTCCAACAAGCCCATAAAGAAAACAAAATACAATTTACAAACATTATTGGCTGGCCTGGAAAAATGATCTGCGCACAAGGTCATTATATTGAAGCTGAAAGCCAACAGGAAAAAAGAGCAGCAATCTTCATTGGGCCAGAATTTGGAACAGTATCGCGGCCAGATTTAGTAGCAGCTAGCAGAGAAGCACTTGAGGCCGGTTTTGATGTGCTTATAGCCTGCGCCTTTAACTACGATGCCCATTCTAGTGAATTTAATAAATTGGGAAATATACCAGTGCTCAAAGCCAGAATGAACGCAGATCTTCATATGGCCAATGAGCTAAAAAATACAGGATCTGGTAATCTCTTTGTGATCTTTGGTGAACCTGATATTGAGATTATCGAGCTAGAAAATGAACAAATCAGCATCAAGATCCATGGCGTAGATGTCTTTCATCCCCAATCAGGAGAAGTAAGATCTAGCAATTCAGATGATATAGCCTGTTGGTTTATTGATACAGATTATAACGAAGAGAGCTTCTTTGTCCGTCATGCCTATTTCCTAGGAGCTAACGACCCCTATAAAGCCCTCAAAACCACCCTCAAAGCCGAAATCGACGAGCAAGCTTGGTCTACACTTAAGAGTGATACCTCCAGACCCTTTAGTAAACCCAAATCTGGCCGCATTGCAATCAAAGTGATCAACCATCTGGGCGATGAAGTGATGAAGGTTTTTAGTGTTACCTGAGAAAAAACTGGTTTAAAATAATAGGAGTGAGTTAGTTATATGGTGATTTTTGTTTAATGGACTTACCAGAATACCCACGTGTAATTTACCAGAACAATCCTTTAAATGAGGTAGTTTGTCAATTAAAATTCCCACCTATTTTAAAAATAAGTGAGCAAAAACCAGTTGAATTTCAAGAAGAGATTAGAAAAGATTACCCTTTTTTTGAAAGTATATCACCTCAATTTCCTTCTGACATAACTAAAATAATATCACCACAGTTAAGTGGAATATTTAATAATGAAATATCTTATATTTTTAAATCAGAAGACGAGAAATGGCAATTATTTTTAAGCAAAGAATCAATAACTTTATCAACAAAAGAGTATAAAAGATATGAAGACTTTAAAGAACGCTTATTACAAATAATAAACATTTTAGAAAAAATATATCAGCCTGTATTTTATACAAGAATAGGCTTTAAATATCAAGATTTAATAATTCGTTCTCAATTAAATCTAAATGATGTAGATTGGTGTGAATTAATTAGTGAAGATATTGCTAGAGAATTCTATTATCCTTGCTTATCGAAATCACTTAAACATATAATAAAAAATTTAGTTCTTGAGGTATCTGAAATAGAAGAAGGATATGTAAATTTAAATCATGGATTAGTTAAAATTCAGAACAAAGAAAACAACGAAGAAGAAATCTCTTATGTAATTGATGCAGATTTTTATACAGAAAAAAGGATAAACAAAAATGACGACATTTGGAAAATACTCGACACCTTCAACCGACTTGCCAGGAAGTTCTTTAGATTTAGCATTACAGATAAACTTCACAGAGCAATGGAACCAGAACTTTGTACTTAAACAAAATGTAGCTAGTAGGACTCTTAGCAGCCTTCAATTGTTAGATAAAAAAAGATGGGAGATACTCTATAATTGTTTTTATATTATCAGTAATCTGTCTGATAATGCTATTGATGAAACCAATGAAACACTTGAACAAATTAAGGAATTTTATTCTGAAAAATTAGAAAGAGAACGACAAAAAAAGACTTTAATTGCTGATGAATTACGATCTCCCCAAGTAACTATTAAAGCAAACTTATTACCTCCAACAATCAGATCTCCTTTAACATTAGATATTTGATTTATATGGAAGAAAAGGCGAAATATAAATCTTCAAAAGCAGGATGTGCTTTGCGACAAGGAGAAATTTTAAGTAATATTACTCAGTATCAAATAAACATTATTGGGGAACGACCAGAAGATAATGTGGAGATAATACCTAAAATTCATTCATATGCAATAGTTGTTACTCAAGATTGTGATCTTGATTGGGACTATGGAGCTAGATTTTTACAAAGTGAAGCAAAAAAAGAACAGAAACTTTTAAATTCCATTATTTTATGTGAACTATACACAGCTCAAGAAATTAAGGATATGCCTGATATTAATAGTAATGCGTGGAATTATATTAAAACACATAGAGATGAAAGATATTATTTTTTCGAGAAAGTTCCAGAGAATTTTGATCTAAAAAGTGAGGGGATATCTGAATTAACTGCAGACTTTAAAAAAGTTTTTGGTATTAATGCAGAAAATTTATATAGACAAATTGATTTAGATTTTGCACAAAGAAAAACTATTTTAGTTAGTCCTTATTTAGAGCATTTTGCAAGAAGATATCAAAATTTTCATGGAAGAATAGCATTACCATCTCAATATGAAAGTGAAAAATAAAAGTTGGATATAGATACCAAATTAAATCATGGAATTTCGCATCGCTGATACCTTTACCGATAGTTTAGCCAGACTCACAGCCCAAGAACAAAAAGCAACCAAAACCACAGCTTTTGATTTACAGATAAATCTAAACACTTCAGGCAACAGATTTCATAAACTAGAGCGTCTCAAAGATCCTAACTTCTGGTCAGTCAGCGTCAATATGGACCTTCGCATCATAGTCCATAGAAGCAACAATAGTATCTTGCTCTGTTATGTAGATCATCATGATCAAGCTTATGCTTGGGCTACGCGTCGTAAATTGGAACGACATCCCAATACTGGAGCAGCCCAACTAGTAGAAATTAGAGAAACCATCGAGCAGATCTCTACTACCGTGAAAGTAAAACCAACAAAAGGGGCCCTTCTTTTTGGCAAAATATCACCAGAAGAGCTTTTAAACTATGGAATCCCCAGCGAATGGTTAGAACAGGTTCAGCAAGCTAATGAAGACAATTTATTTGAGATTATAGAGCATTTACCCCAAGAAGCAGCCGAAGCACTTCTAGAACTGGCAGTAGGTGGTAAACCGCAAAAACCAAATCTCTTACCAGAGAGTGCAAATCCCTTTGACCATCCTGATGCCCAGCGTCGCTTCCGAGTGATGGCTAACATCACCGAACTAGAAAGAGCGCTAGATTATCCATGGCAAAAGTGGACCGTTTTTCTACACCCAAGCCAGCGCACATTAGTAGAAAAAGACTATAGTGGACCTGCTAGAGTTTCCGGTTCTGCTGGAACTGGGAAAACTATTGTTGGCTTACATCGGGCTGTATTTTTAGCTAAAAAATATCCCCAATCCGAGATCTTGTTTACTACCTTTTCCCTAGCTTTGGCCAACTCGCTCAAGTATAAACTCAAACAACTAGTGGGCAATGAACCCGAGATATTTAAGCAAATCAAAGTAACAACAATACAACAACTGGCCCTAGAACTCTATATTAAAATCTTTGGTGAACCTAAAATCGTAGATTCTCAAGAGCTTATAGCCAAACTAGTAAGCCAAAATCCCCGTTTTAGTAAAGCTTTTTTAGCTAGGGAATGGAGCGATGTAGTTGATGCTTGGCAAATTAAAAGTCCCGATGCTTATAAAGATGTACCTAGACTGGGTAGAAAAACCCGCATAGGCAATAAACAAAGAGAACAATTATGGGAAATCTTCCAAAATGTACTTATCTGGCTCGAGCAAACTCAACAGATCACCTGGTCTCAAATCTACTATCAAATCACAGATTATCTTTTGGCCCAAGGTGATAGTTATCCCTTAGAATTTGCTGTAGTAGATGAAGCGCAAGATATCGGCATACCAGAGCTACGTTTTCTAGCACCAATAGCCCAACTACACCCAGATAGTCTATTTTTTACAGGAGATCTTGGCCAGAGAATATTCCAACAGCCCTTTTCTTGGAAAAGTTTAGCAATAGATATCAGAGGAAGATCCCAAACCCTAAACATCAACTATCGAACTTCTCATCAAATTCGAGCTCAAGCAGATCGCCTGCTACCTAATTCCATAACTGATGTCGATGGAAACCAAGAACAAAGAGCCAGCACCATCTCAGTATTTAATGGGCCCGTGCCTACTATCGCAACTTACAAAAGTGAACTATCAGAAATTAAAGCTATTGCCCAATGGCTTAAAGAGCAACTTAAATCAGGAATTCAACCAGAAGAAATTGGAATTTTTGTCAGGGAGCAGTTCCAAATTGAACGAGCTAAAGCGGCTATCCAACAGACAGGTTATCCTTGGATAGAACTAGATAATCTAGTAGAACCTGAGCAAGGTTCTCTCACTGTAAGCACAATGCATTTGTCCAAAGGTTTAGAATTTCGAGCAGTGGTAGTAATGGCTTGTGATGATGAAGTCATACCTCTTCAAGAGAGAATCGAAAGCGCGGCCGATGAATCCGAACTAAAAGAAGTTTATACTACAGAGCGGCATTTACTCTACGTTGCCTGTACAAGAGCTAGAGATTATCTTTTAGTAACTGGGGTTATTCCTGCTTCTGAATTTTTAGATGATCTCATGCCATAAGATTTTGCGGTAAATTTTTACCAATAAAAACAAGTTTGGTCTGTTGAGGCTCACCCGTTAGCCAAGGGCGATCATAAAAAGTATCAAAGCGCTGACCTACTCCTTGGAGAACCAAGCGCATAGGTTTATTGGCAATCTTGACAAAGCCCTTGATACGATAAATCTCATACTCACTTACTAATTGTTTGAGTTGGCTAATCAAAGATTCAAGATTATATTGTTGATCTGTGATCCATTCTAGAGAGTTGATCTGATCATCATGTTCATGCTCTTCTTCCTCGTCATGGTGACTAGGCCGAGTTGAGAGATTATCTTCAACTGAAGCGCCAAAACCCAATAAAATCTTGTGATCGATTTGTCCCTCAATAATAGGCAATACCCTAACTCCTGGTCTGAGTTCGGATTTTAACCATTGCATCACCTTGAGCTCATCTTGTTTTTCTATTAGATCGGTTTTGCTTAAAAGGACCAGATCAGCGCAGGCCAATTGATCTTCAAATAGTTCCTCAATTGGGGTTTCATGTTCTAGGTTGGGGTCATTTTCTCTTTGGCTCTCAATAGCTTGTAAATCCCCAATTAAATTCCCACTTGCTAGAGCAGCCGCATCAACTATAGTAATTACACCATCTACTGTTGCGCCATTGCGAATTTCTGGCCAGCGAAATGCTTGAATCAATGGTTTGGGTAGTGCTAAGCCCGAGGTCTCAATAACAATGGCATCAAGACTATCTCTTTTTTCTAGAAGAACCTGCATAGTGGGAAAGAATTCCTCTTGAACTGTACAACAGAGACAGCCATTAGTAAGCTCTACAATAGGACTAGTTGGAATATCCTCATCCTCACAGACTTGACAGGATTTAAGAAGTTCACCATCTATCCCTATTTCCCCAAACTCATTGACCAAAACAGCAATTTTCAATCCTTGTTTATTCTGTAGAAGATTGCGAATCACTGTGGTCTTACCGGATCCTAAAAAACCGGTAATTACTGTAACTGGTATTTTTTGCATAACTTATTTTATAGCTTTAGTAGCTTAATCACTGTCATTTCTGGAGGGCAAAAAAGCCTACCGGGAAAATAACTGCCCAGACCTCTGTTGACATAGAGTAAATTATCCCCTATATGGTGTAGCCCTTGGGACCATTCCCAATGTTTAATAGCTAGAAAATAGCGATCTTTTTGTCTTTTGTTGAATAATTGATAAGCTAAGCCAAAGATGCGGGGAACTGGACCTATCCAAGGCAGAACAACTTGTCCGCCATGGGTATGCCCTGAAAGCTGCAGATCTACTCTATATTTTTGGAGTAACTCGGCTGTATCAGGATTGTGTGAAAGTACTATTCTAGGAATAGCTTTATCTAACTGGCTAAATACCTTCTCTGGCTGGAATTCACCCGAGTAAAGATCTGCTAAGCCAACTATCAAAAGATTCGGTCCAAGCGGGGTAGCATAACTATTCCAAAGAACCTCAATATTTATACTAGTGATAGCTTGAGTTATTTTATGCCTCAAACTGGCTTTGTAGCTATCATGATTTCCCAAAATAGCAAAAGTTCCAACTCTACTGTTTAATCTGCCCAATTTGGCTAATAGTCCATCTAGAGGATCTAACTCATGAGTGATATAGTCTCCAGTTAAAAGAATTAAATCAGGTTCTATTTTGTTACACTCTCTAATACATTGCTCAAAGAGAGCATTATCCAGACGAACCCCATCATCATGCAAATCAGACAGCTGGACAATTTTTGTACCAATTAAATCTCTATCAAGATCTCTTAAATGAACCGTAATATGTTCTATTTTGAGTGGTTCATTAAACATCAGTTAAAATTTGCCAATAAATTCCTAATTAATTTTGCCAATAGACGCAAGGGAACTAGTAGCAGATTTTCTAGTTTAGCAATGAGCCTATCTAACGGGCCAAAATGTTTAAGAACAGGATGGTCTATATAACCTAGATTTATCGCCTGAGTATCGATATGCTCTTTTTGATCAACAAGGGTAATTTGGGAACAATCACTATAGAGATCATCTAGGTTTAGCCATTGCTCTTGCTGAAAATCCAGCATTTCAGGCTTTTTTGGCGATTGAGCTATAGATTCTAAAAGAGAAAATATTACATATCTAATTTGAAAAGGGGATTTTGCGGCAAAAGCTCTAGTTAATTTCTCCCCCATAGAGGGTTTTCTTTTTCTTTGATGATAGGCTACTATTTCTTGATAAATATGACGTTTGACTATTTGACTTTCTGAATTAGAAAGAGGAATAATCTGCCCTTTTTTGCTGATTACTAATTGACGAGTTTGCAGATCGCAGGCAAAGAGAGAATCAGAGGGCAGCTCTAGCATAGTTTCTATTTCAAAAGCAGGCGGAAGTTGCCGAGCTTGAGAAATCCAGTTGCGCCCGAGCTGGAAAAAAAGATAAATAGGATATAGTAAAACCTGTACGGCCAATCTTGGCATAGTGCGCCATTTAATCTGTCGGCGTCGGTTTAAAAGATTAAATAGTCTACTGTGGTAAAAGCGGGGAGAGGACATGGGTTCGTATTTTTTGGGAATTGACTTTGGTACCTCAGGAGTCAGAGCAGTTGTGATCGATTCTCAAGGTCAAATCCAACAGCAAAGCCGCTTTGAATATGCTATTGACAATACAACAAGCTGGCAGATTGCTCTTTCACAAATCCTAGAGAGTATCGAGATTGATTTGAAAGAGCAATTATGCTCAATCTTGATAGATGGAACCTCTTCTACAGTAATCCTCTGTGATCAATCGGGCAATCCTCTAGATGAGCCTATTTTATATAATGATGCCCGAGCTGTAGGGCAAATTTCTTTTTTAGATAATATTTTAACCGAGCCTCATCTAGTTAAAAACGCCAGCTCTAGTTTAGTCAAGCTATTGTGGTGGTCAGAGCGGCCTATTTTTGCCAAGGCCGCTTATTTTTTACATCAAGCTGATTGGTTGAGTTTTTTGCTACATGGACAGTTGGGTTTGAGTGATTATAATAACGCTCTTAAACTTGGCTATGATCCAGAACTTATGAAATATCCAGACTGGCTATTTTCTCTACCTATTGCTCATTTACTACCAAAAGTCTTGACCCCCGGTAGCTATATATCTAAAATCACCCCAGAAATATCCAGCAGATATCAAATCTCTCAAGATTGTCAAGTTGCAGCCGGTACAACAGACAGCATAGCGGCTTTTATAGCTAGCGGGGCTAATTGTCTAGGCGATGCTGTTACTTCTTTAGGATCTACTTTAGTAGTTAAAATGCTCAGCCAAAAAAATATCCACAATAATCACTATGGAATCTATAGTCATCGTTTGGGGAACTATTGGCTCACTGGTGGAGCTTCCAATAGTGGCGGAGCTGTTTTAAAAAAATTTTTCTCTGCGGATCAATTAGAGAGGCTATCTGGCTTAATAAATCCTCACCAATCGAGCGGACTTGCTTACTATCCATTGCTCAAAGTGGGAGAGCGTTTTCCAATCAACGATCCCAACTTTACCCCCCGTCTTGAGCCAAGACCTGAAGATGATATCTTGTTTTTACAGGGAATTTTAGAAGGTATTGCCAGAATTGAGCACAGAGGTTATGAACTTTTAAATACTTTAGGAGCAGGCTCTCTGACTAGGGTTTATAGCGTTGGTGGTGGCGCCCAAAATGAGTCTTGGCGTCAAATGAGAGAGAATATATTAGCAGTTCCAGTATTAAAATGTTCCCAAAGTGAAGCCGCCTATGGGGCAGCAAAACTTGCCATGGGAGCACTTTAAAAATTTAGCTAATCTCGTTAGAATATGATTTTGACTAATTGGCATAATGAGTATTGAGCAAGACGAGTACCGGAAAAGACGCAGTAAGGTAATGGAAAAAATTGGCCAAGGAACGGCCATTTTTCGCAGCGCTCCAGTTGCCACTATGCACAATGACGTTGAGTACATCTATCGCCAGGATAGCGATTTTTATTACTTGAGCGGCTTCAATGAACCAGATTCTATTGCTGTTCTGGCACCTCATCATAGTGAACATCAATACATTCTCTTCGTGCAGCCTAAAGATCCTCTCAAGGAAACTTGGACTGGTTTTCTCTGGGGAGTAGATGGGGCCAAAGAGGCTTTTGGAGCAGATGCAGTCTATCCTATTGAGGATTTTGGCAAAGAAATCATTCGATATCTTACTAAGGCTGAGCGGATTTATTATCATCTTGGTAGAGATCATTCTTTCAATAGACAAATTCTGGATATTTGGCAAACGGTATTAGCTGGTAATGCCCGCAGAGGTACCGGACCAATAGCCCTAGAAGATACTAATCATATAGTCCATCCTTTGCGCCAACAAAAAACTCCAGCTGAAATTGAAATGATGCGCCTTGCTATAGGAATTACCGTAGAAGCGCACAACGTGGCTAGAGAAATAGCAACTCCCGGCAAATATGAATATGAAGTTCAAGCTGCCATTGAAAATATTTTTCGCTCCAGGGGCGCTATGGGGCCTGCTTATCCTTCTATAGTAGCTGCAGGTGATAATGCCTGCACTTTGCACTACATCGATAACAATCAACAATTGCTCTCAGGAGATTTGATTTTAATTGATGCTGGCTGCTGCTATGGCTACTATAACGGGGATCTCACTCGAACCTTTCCAGTTAATGGAAAATTTACCCCCGAACAGCAGGCTATCTACGATATTGTCCTAGAAGCCCAACTCAAGGCCATAGATGAGGTAAGGCCTGGAGTTGCCTATAATCAAGTACACAATAAAGCAGTAGAGGTCATTGTCGAGGGTTTAGTTGAATTGGGTTTGCTAGTAGGCAGCAAAGAAGAACTCATTGATAAGCAAGCTTATAAGCCTTTTTATATGCATAATACTGGGCATTGGTTAGGACTTGATGTTCATGATGTTGGTAAATATAAATCCACTGAAGATAACTGGCAATCTCTCCAGCCCAATAATATCCTGACAGTAGAGCCTGGAATATACATTTCACCTAAAATAGTACCTTCTGAAGGTCAGCTCGAAGTTGCTGAGCGTTGGAGGGGAATTGGTATCCGCATTGAAGATGATGTCTTAGTCACTGATTCTGGTTGTGAGGTTCTCTCGGCTGCTTTGGAAAAGTGAACTTGCCAAAACAATTATTAAAAAGCCCAGACATTGTCTTTAGTGAGCATCTAGCTTGAATGTTATGATGGCAAATGCCAAAGTGCTCAAAAAGATCTATAAAGATCTATTTGGTCTGGAAAAATAGCCAGAACTCAACAATTTGCTGAGCTTTGCAGTCCAATTGTTATATTGTTGACAGATTCTAGGCTACCAAATGAGTCAAAGTTTTTTGTAAGGAATTTTAAGCTATAAGTATTATGTCAGACTCAATTCGTATTCTTATGTGCGCGCCTGATCACTATGATGTGGACTATGTGATCAATCCTTGGATGGAAGGAAATATCCACAAATCTTCCCGCGAAAAGGCTGTGAGTCAGTGGAATGGACTTTACCAAATTTTAAAAGATCGCTCTATTGTAGATCTTGTACCTCCTCAAAAGGGCTGGCCTGATATGGTTTTTACTGCCAATGCTGGCTTGGTTCTGGGAAAAACTGCTGTAATCAGTCGTTTTTTTCATAAAGAAAGACAAGGAGAAGAACCCTACTTCAAGCAGTGGTTTGAGCAGCAAGGCTTCACTGTCTATGAGCTACCTAAAGATCTACCTTTTGAAGGAGCTGGAGATGCTCTTTTTGATCGCGAAGGCCGTTGGTTATGGGCTGGCTATGGTTTTCGTTCTGAATTGGATTCTCATCCCTATTTAGCTAAATGGCTAGATATTGAAGTACTATCTCTTAGGTTGATTGACGAGAGATTCTATCATCTTGATACCTGCTTTTGTCCTTTAAGTGGT
Source organism: uncultured cyanobacterium (assembly GCA_903887375.1). Taxonomy (GTDB): domain Bacteria; phylum Cyanobacteriota; class Cyanobacteriia; order Cyanobacteriales; family Microcystaceae; genus CAISPN01. The sequence goes on along the minus strand of CAISPN010000067.1, from coordinate 2,041 downwards.
GGTTATTTACTTTACTATCCAGATGCCTTTGATGCATACTCCAATCGCTTGATTGAGATGAAGGTTCCTCAAGAAAAAAGAATAATTGTAGAAGAGCCTGATGCTGTCAATTTTGCCTGCAATGCCGTTAATGTTAACCAGATAATTGTGATGAACAAAATTAGCGAAGCGCTCAAGGGTCAACTGCAAAATGCTGGTTTTGAAGTAGTTGAGACTCCTTTGAGTGAATTTTTAAAAGCTGGCGGTGCGGCTAAATGCTTGACATTGAGAGTAACTGAGCCAGTTTTGGAAGATGTCCATGCCAATACTATGATAGAAACTAGGGTGATCCAAATGCAAGGACACCTTTTGGATGCAGGGGTACTTAGTAAAGCCTTAGATCTAGTAGTAGAAAGTGGTGGCAGTTTCAAGGTGCTCAATTTCAGCCTAGGTATTGAAAGGCAGAGCACCTCAGCAGCAGAAGTTCGGGTTTCGGCGCCTTCAGCTGATTCGATGGATGAAATCATGTCTCAATTGATCGAGTTGGGCGCTGTTCCACCTCCCCAAGAGGCAAGCGATGTAAAAATCGAAAAAGTCACCAAAGCTGGGGTTGCTCCAGATGACTTTTATGTTAGTACAATTTACCCAACTGAAGTGCGCATAAATTCCCAATGGATTCTGGTAGGAAACCAAAGAATGGATGGGGTGATTGTCATTGGAGATAATAACAAGGCTTATTGTAAACTTCTGAGGGATTTAGAGCTAGGTGATCAAGTGGTAGTAGGCGTAGGCGGAATTCGTACTATCAAGCAATCTGATTCACGCGAGCAGCGTAGCTCTAGCCAGGAGTTTACTTTTATGGGTGCGGGAGTTTCAAGTGAGCGCCGAGTCGAATTGGTCGTAGAGCAGATTGCTTGGGAGCTGCGCCAAATTAGAGATCAAGGCGGTAAGGTAGTAGTCACTGCAGGTCCAGTAGTCATTCATACTGGTGGAGGACAACATCTTAGTCGTTTGATTAAAGATGGCTATGTTCATGCTCTTCTAGGTGGCAATGCCATAGCAGTACATGATATTGAACAATCTATCATGGGTACTTCCTTGGGTGTAGATTTACAAAGAGGTATTCCAGTTCGAGGTGGGCATCGCCACCATCTCAAAATCATCAACCTAATTCGCCGCTATGGTAGTATAGTTGCTGCAGTTGAACAAGGTGCCCTCACCAAGGGTGTAATGTACGAATGTGTTAAAAACAATATACCTTTTTCTCTCTCAGGCTCGATCAGAGATGATGGACCTCTGCCTGATACTGAAATGGATCTAATTAAGGCGCAGTCAGATTATGCCAATCTTATAAAAGGGGCTGATATGATTTTGATGCTCTCATCGATGCTGCATTCTATCGGTGTTGGTAATATGACCCCTGCTGGAGTAAAGATGGTCTGTGTCGATATTAATCCAGCAGTTGTTACCAAGCTTAGCGATCGTGGCTCGGTTGAATCAGTAGGGATAGTCACCGATGTGGGACTATTTTTAAGTCTGCTTGTTCAACAATTAGAAAAGCTCACTAGTCCCTACGCGGCGACTGTGAGCTAATATTGCTATTTATGTACTGTCACTGAGTGCGGCAGTACATAAATTTTATCTCTTCTTGTTTATATCACCAGCCATCTTGCGAAAATCAACATCCCCAGGGGTGGTTGGTCTTCTCTCAGGTGTATAAGAAGGGTTTGCAAAAGAAGAAGAAGCCTTTTCAGCAGCCTTTTTGCTTTCTAGTTCATTGGCATTTAAAACCTTTTCTTCTAAAGCAGAGACGCTTTTGATTGATTCTCCAATATCTCCACCATCGATAGTTTTAGCGAAGGTTCTTTTAACGACATTAGGAGTCCTCATGTACTCAATGTCACCAAAGGTCTTAGCATCATCGGGAGAGAGGAAAAAGGCATCTTTGGGTTTAACTTGTTCTACGGATTCTTTCTTGCGGTTGAAAAAGCCAAAAAGTCCAGCCATTGTTTTAATTGTTTCTTAATGTGAAGATATATTTTTAATAATAACATTTTTGGCT
>CAISPN010000066.1 GCA_903887375.1 uncultured cyanobacterium | reverse complement strand
GGTTTTCACTCTCCGAGTAATTGCAGTGCGCTATCATATTCACTCAAAACCATTAAAAGGCTTTAAAAAGAATTAAAGATTTTTTAAGATTATCTTTGATGTTGGCTATAGCCATAGTGATGTACCCGATCTAGTAGCCAAAAGGCAATCACCGCTCCAATTAAATGAGCACCAATCAAGGCAAGATTAGCTAACAGCACCCAAACGCTAGAGCTAGAACCCAATAAAGAAAATAATATACCTACAAAGCCACAGAAAGGACCTAGCCGCAGCAAGCTGATGGCTCCTTTTTTTCTGGGATAAAGATGAGATAAGTTCCTTGCAATTGATGCTCAGTAAATTTGAATACGATGGAGCTCTCAATCCACAATTTATCCCTCTTCTGTCACTCTAGGCAGAGGAGGGATAAATTGTGGTACGGAAAAACAGCTTGTAAAAGGCAATTTATGGGGTGAGTAAATGCCTTAAATAAAAAAGCAAAACAGGTAATTAATTCTGGAATAAAAAGTACTATTATTTAAAGTTATTATTTGACAGACTGAAAAGTTTGATAGGCGTGTTCTGGATGATAGAGATGACAGCTATTCCCAATTTCTTTCATCAATTTCCAAGAAAAAGTTCGTTCCATTAGATAGGGTCCCCAATTTTCTTTTAAACTGGCATGGGCTTTCCTCAGGTTGTAACAAGGAATCGCCGCAGAAACATGGTGGGGAATATGAACATTAATATCGTGACAGAGAATTTCGACCCAACGAGGATAATCGCAATGAACCGTTCCTGTTAGTTGAGCTTCTCCAGCACTCCACTTATCAGCTGGACGAAATTGAATTTCAGGAAGAGTGTGATGAACAACAGTAAAAGTACTCATCCAGAAGTGGTAAACTAACCAGGGCATAAGCCAAATTTTCACAAAGCTCCAAATGCCACCTGTAATAATCAGTGTAGGGAAAACGATGGCAGCAAAAATTACAACTGTAGAGATGGAAATAATGACTTTTTTGCGATCACTTTCGGCAAAATTAGACAATTTAAAGTGAATAAGCAACCAATGAGAAATTGAACCAATCCACCAAAAACGCCCCCGAATGGCTCGGTAAAATATTTTAACGATGGGACTGGCTTGGGCATACATTTCAACAGCCCAAGGGTCCCAAGCATTATCTACTTCATATTTATTCGTGTGGAGATGATGGTGATTGTGGAGAATTCGCCAACAATGGTAGGGATAAATCAGGGGCAACATAAAAATATGACCCACTAAATCATTGACCCAAGGACGTTTCGCAAAAGAACGATGGGCACAGTCATGGCCAATTACAAACCAACCCGTTAAGGCCGTCCCCGTAAAAATCCACGTCAAAGGCAAACAATACCAAGGTAAATAGATAATGCCGAGATAACCGATAATTGCTGTAACAATACTTAAACTAGCGAATGATAAAGCCTTAAGATTATTTTTTTCAAAGCATTCTGTCGGAAGACTCTTAACAATATCTTTGAGTTGAATATCGGCGGCATCGGGCATTGTCAAACCGTTGGCGAACTTTTTTGTTGTAGTCATGAATTAGGATGTTATCTTCATAAAGATAAATATCCTTGAAACAAAGACACTTCCGAAAATTTTCTTGCGTACTATCTTAGCCAAAAGACTAATTTTTTACGTTTTGAACTAGATTTCTGAGTGAATTGTCAGTAGGATTTAAAAGTTTTACAAACCTTAATATTTATACCATGATAATGGTCAATAATCCGGTTATTTTGACCAAGTTAGCCTAACGTGCCAAAGATATACAAATAGATCCTAAACCTTTACTAGTTATGCCTTGTATGCAAAGAACACTCGCCGTCCTACACCTGCAACTCTACAAACCACATTCCGCAAACCCTAATATAGTACTTTAAAATCCCCTAAAGATACTATGTTAATCTAAAGAAAATAGTACTTTAATCGATAATTTAATCATCTACCCCTCTTCTGTCACTTTGCAGATGAAGTCTTGCTGTGAGGGAGTTGTAGCCATTTTTCAGGGAGCTAATTGTTATTATTTAAAAATCGAGCTATTGCCTTCTCTAGAAAGCTTCTAGGATCCAGAAATGACTAAAGTTTTCGGAATCTGACAGCAGCATCAAAAAAAATCTCGCTTCCCCTAATTAACGCTCTTATTATTTCAATTAGTAAGATTATCTTTGATGTTGGCTATAGCCATAGTGATGTACACGATCCAATAGCCAAAAGGCAATCACCGCTCCAATTAAATGAGCGCCAATCAAGGCAAGATTAGCCAAAACCACAAAGACATCCATTGCGCGCACAATTTTATCAGGATCGGTGATGGCAATACCTGGTGGTTGTGATACAGTTTTAGCTAACAGTACCCAGACGCTAGAGCTAGATCCCAATAAAGAAAATAATATACCCACAAAGCCACAGAAAAAACCTAACCGCAGTAAGCTAATGGCTCCTTTTTTTCTGGGATAAAGATGAGAGCCAGGCTCGTGCTGAATTCCTCTGGCAATGCGAATATAGCGAACATCAAGCAATATTTCTAGGACTAAAACTATGATGGCAGCCATTGCCCAAAACAAAGAAGAGCCCTCTGCTGAAGAAAGGTTGGGGCCACTTGTTCTACCTGAGATAGCAAACAGCAGAGCAATAGCAGAGAGGAATGCCATCCCAATCTGTAACCAAAAACCAAGCCAGCCATACAAACGAAATGCCTTAGCAATCTCACCTAAAGACAGACCCCCAGCTTCGCTGTACATATTGCTAAGCTGCTGGTTTGGCCATGATTAACCAAAATACTATAGCTAATACCAATACACTAATTATAAAGGTGGGATGTGACAGTAAAACCAAAGACATTGCGCTGCTCTCTCATACAAGATCTAACTAGATCTTTACCCAATTTTTTGGTTTTTTAAGCTAGAGTAAAGATATGTCAATTGCCTAAATATGCTGTTTTAGAGACATCCCATCTTCGTTGTTATCTGCGGATTTGGCTGGCCATAGCCTTGAATTTATTCAAGCTAGGACCAGGTAGACGACGAGAGAGAGTTTGAGCTATAGCATCACTAGAAGCTACGACAACTGGTTCGTTTTTTTTGACAGCCTTAGCAGCAGGAGCCGCAGCAACTTTGGTCTCTTCTTTTTTGACAGCTTTAGCAGCAGGAGCTTCAATAGCTACTACCTCTTCTTTAACCGGCTGAGCTGTTGGTGTATCTTCTTTTAACTCTAGAAAAAAATTTTCTTTTTTTCCATTTTTATTTCTACCAAATAACTTAAACATCTAAAGTCTCTCCTAAATTTTTTTGAGAAAGGGTTTCATCTATTATCATCAAGCCAGAGTAGATCACCGTTTGCAACATTAGTTAATCAAATTTTACAAAGCCCCTACACCAGTCTCATAATAAAGATCATAGATTAATAGAGTGACAATAATGCAGATTAAAGCAACAGCCAAGTTAGAACAAGATTGGACTGGAGATGCACTAGCAATTGGAATGCTGGAAAATTCTCAAGTACAATTAGATCCCAAATATGATGATCTAGTCAGCGAAATTATTGCAGAGAATAAATTTGAAGCCAAAGCTGGCTCTACCCTCAGCTCGAGAATTGCCGGCTTAAAGGATCTAAAAAAGATCATTTTAGTAGGACTAGGTAAAGAGCTAACCTTAGATAGCCTCAGAAATGCCGCAGCTAGTATCGCCAGAGAAGCAAAAAAAAACAAAGCCTTGGCTATTGTTTTGCCCGCAGTTCAAAATGATCCTAGTAAGAGCGCGCAAGCTATCACAGAAGGTATGCTTCTAGGTCTATATCAAGATGAGCGCTTTAAATCAGACCCAGAAAAAAAAGAAGCTCAATTAGAAAAAGTAGAATTAATAGGATTGCCTGATGATACTAATTCTGCCATAGAGCTAGCCCAGAGTATTGTCAGTGGGGTGATTTTGGCCAAGGAATTGGTGGCAGCCCCTGCTAATGTTGTTACCCCGCTGGAAATGGCCCAAACAGCCGAGCGGATTGCTCAAGAATATGGCTTAGAAATAAAAATACTAGAAGAGCAAGATTGCAAAGATTTATCCATGGGCGCATTTCTTGGAGTAGGTCAAGCTTCTAATTTGCCACCTAAGTTCATTCATCTGAGCTATATTCCAACTAAAAAAGCCAACAAAAAAGTAGCGATCGTTGGAAAAAGTCTCACTTTTGATTCAGGCGGACTGAATATCAAAGGTCAAGGTAGTGGTATTGAAACTATGAAAATGGATATGGGAGGAGGCGCAGCCACCCTAGGAGCGGCCAAAGTAATTGGTCAATTAAAACCAGCAATTGAAGTTCACTTTATCTGCGCTGCTACAGAAAACATGATCAGTGGACATGCTATGCATCCTGGTGATATTCTGACTGCTTCTAATGGCAAGACAATTGAGATTATCAATACTGATGCTGAAGGCCGGTTAACCTTAGCTGATGCTTTGGTCTATGCCGAAAAACTAGAAGTAGACTACATAGTAGATCTTGCTACTTTAACCGGAGCTTGTGTAATTGCACTAGGAGATGATATTGCCGGATTGTGGAGCACCGATGAAGATTTAAGCAGGCAACTCCAGCAGGCTGCTAGTGAAGCTGGCGAAAAAATTTGGGCCATGCCACTAGAAAATAAGTACGCTGAAAGTATCAAATCTCCGATAGCAGATCTCAAAAATGTAGGTCCACGTGCTGGTGGTTCAATCACTGCAGCTCTATTTCTCAAAGAGTTTGTCAAAGAAACCCCTTGGGCTCATCTGGATATAGCTGGACCGGTCTGGGCAGACAAGACTTCTGGTATTAATAATGCTGGTGCTACAGGTTTTCCTGTGCGCACTCTAGTTAACTGGATCTTATCTCTTGCTTGATCTGCTTGAGCCACTCCTGTCTGATTGGTTCTATAGCTTGATCAAGCGGTGGAAAATAGACAGGAGATGGCAAAATCTCTTCCAAAAAACGACTCATAATTGCGTTTTCTTGTATTTGTTGAAAATCTAGAGGTAGAGGCCCTCCAAGGTGTCGACTATTGACATTGAAATTGAGCCTACGATTGCGATATTGCAATATTGGAGATTTTTGCTTGATCCATTGATCGAGAGTTGAAGCATTGGCAAAACTATCTATAAACTGTTGTCTGAGATCTTCGGGCATTGGAGGATCGCCTTTAGCAGACCATGCTTTATCGATCAAAGAAACCCTCTGCTTAGGATCGTACCAAGCCTGTAGTAGCAATTGAGCTTGTCTATTGCCTAATGATTGGAGATCCTGCTCGATAGATTGTCCCTTAGCTTGTTTTACTAGTAACTGCCCTAGCTGATAGTTTTGCCAATCTTTAGTGGCAGCAGCTAGATCGCCGCTCCACCAATGCAAAGCTCCTCTAGATTGGTGGAGGTATTGATTCAAAGCCCCACTTTGAGGATATTGACTGAGCAATTGATCATATTGTTTGGTTAATTGCTCTAGTACTTTAGGATAAATGGTTCTGAGCTGTTCGCTTTGCCAAAATGGACTAGTAATAAAGATAGGACGGCGCAAACATTCTAAAGTCAGAGCTTTAATTGCCAGATCTTTTTTATTGCTCACCAAAAGACTCAACGCCAAACCATAGCCATTGTTACGCTTGGCAGGCATCAGCTCTATTGCTTTAATAAATGAGGCAGTAGCTTTTTCTGGTTTGTCAACTTTTAAGTAAAGCCAACCTAGACTACTATGAACAAATTCTAAATCGGGAAATTTCTCGACCCCTTTTTCTAGCCAGTTAATCCCCTCTAAAAACAAAGATTTTTTAACTTCTGGATCTAGGGCTAAATTGCCCAAATTCCAACCCAACTGTAGAGGATAATAGGGCTCCCATTTTGCTAAGTTATAAGCTTCAACAAGTGAACTGGAAAATTCTCTAATATTTTGATTTGAAAGTGCGAGAAATCCTCGATTGGAAATTGACCAAGCCATCTGCACAGGAGTTGACCAGATGATCATCGCCGCTAAAAGTGCTAATCCAGGATAGAAAATAGCCTTGCTATTAACAGCAATTGTTTTTTGATGATTGCCACTAGATCTCAAACAGGCTAGATAAATTACCAAAAGGCCAACGATGGGCAAATTATCTAATTGATAGTCAGCTAAACTTACTAAAAAGTAACCAATGATTGCTAAATAGATTGAGTAATGAACAAAGCAATTAATTTGAAAAAACTGGTATATCAATAAAACCAATGTCAATAAAAAAAGCAAAATTCCCCAGATGCCCATCTCAGCCCAAAGTTGTACCGGCGTGCTGTGCAACTGGTAAAGCCATTCAGCTTGAAAACCAGCCCAAACAGGATGATATTTTTGATAGAGCAGAGGAACTCCACCAATTCCTATCCCACTCCACAGGTGAGATAGTCCCATATGAAATCCGATTTCATTGGTAATGGTACGAAAAATCAACTCCTCAGATCCACCTCGACCACTGAAGATTTCTGACAATATACGACTGAGGCGATTATTAGCAGCAATCAATCCTCCTAAAACTACCAAAGCACTCAACGCAATCAGGCTTAATTTTTTTCTAGGTATTTTGTTTTGCCAAAACAGTAGTAATATACTCAACAAAAATACCAACACCAAAGAGAGCCAGGCTGCTTTAGAGCTAGTGGTGTAAAGATCAATTAAACCTAGTACTACCCCTGAAGTATAAATTCTACGCAGGTTTCCTTTTTCTGAGATAGCTAAAGCGACTAATAAAGGTAAGCACAAAACTAGATAGCCACCTACATAGTTAGGATGACCGAGAGGGGCCCAGTTGCGCAAATCCAAAATTGAAAAATCAAAATATAAATTAAGACCAAGGGTTTGATTGAGAATTGCCAGACGCGATAGCTCTGAAAAATAGGTATCTTTTAACCACAAAAACAAGCTCACTAAGATAAAAGCAATGCTCAACAGTCCTTGAAATTTAAGTAATTTGCTGCGGCTTTGCTGGCTAGTCAAACTCTGGCTTAAAACATAAACTGTGGCAAGAGAGCAGATTACCGTTATTGCGTTCCAAATTGCCTGAGCTTTAAATTGGGCAAAGGTGATTGAGATGAATGTTGCCAATAGGATCATTAAAGACCAAATATCCCAGCCCTTCCCTAAAGAGCTCAATTTGCCCACAAGCCATAACCTTGCTAAAAACCAGAAAAAACCTCCTAAAAAACAGCTCTGATAGAGTAATACCCAAGGATAATCAACAGCTAAACTGTTGCTATTAGGTAGTAAGGTAAATAATCCATAGAGAAAAAGAACAATCCAAGAGATTAAATGTCCATGGGTTGAGGGTCTTGAACTGTCGGTCATAGTTCTAGGCTGAGCTTATAGATATACTGACGAGAAAGTGTGGTAATTTTTGCAAGATGTCCACTGGCTTTAGAGCGCGACATTCCAGATTCTATTAATTGAGTTAATTCACTTTTGATTTGTTCAGTTGTTAGGTTTGTCGTCTCTTCTGGAGCTTTACCTTCTACCACTAAGGTATATTCTCCTCTAGGTTGACGTTGCTGATAGAAATCCAGAGCCTGTGCTATTGTTCCTCGCCAAATTTCTTCATGTAGTTTAGTCAATTCCCGAGCTATGGTAATCTTACGATTTTCTCCAAGTGTTTCTAAAAGATAATTGATTGTTGCCACCAAGCGATGGGGAGCTTCATAAAAAATCATAGTGCGGCTTTCATTGCGCAAGTATTCTAACCTTTGTTTTCTCTGATGGCCAGCATTAGGTAAGAAACCTTCAAAAACAAAACGATCACTGGACATTCCTGAAACTACTATTGCTGCTAGCGAGGCGCTTACTCCTGGAATTGGACAGACATTTATACCATGTCCAATGCATTCGCTAACTAGTTCATAGCCAGGATCGGAAATACCGGGCATTCCTGCATCTGTAACTAGTGCTATTGATTTGCCTTGCTCTAAATGTTCAATCAGCTCTGGTATTCTTGTGCTTTGATTATGTTGATGATAGCTGATTTGGGCAGTAGTGATTTGGAAATGTGCCAGCAATCTGCCAGTATGACGGGTATCTTCGGCGGCAATCAAATCTACGCTACTCAATGTCTTGATTGCTCTAAAAGTCATATCTTCCAAGTTGCCAATTGGCGTTCCAACAAGATATAGGGTACTTTGGGCTATTTTGTTCACATTCTACTGCCCTTTAACAAAATTCTCTCTGGTTCTAATTTTTGCATTAATTAAGCTCTCAATACAAGTGTCGTCGACAATCTATCAAGATGGTTGACATTTGACAGGTAGACTATTGAATATTTACGGTTGCTATTATTGGTTTGTGTTACCATGTTTTGCCAAGCCTTCCAATAAAACCATCAAAGGTGCCTTGAATACAAGCTCCAATTTTAATAATTTTGTTGTCATTCTCATATAGAATAATTTTAATAATTTTCTTAAAAAGTGCTTTAAGTCTAAAAGTTATAGATAACCAAAGGCTTTTATCTTTATATGCTAGGCGAGATTCAATATAAGTATGATTTCTGCAGGTATAAAAATATCTCAAGGCTGAATAATTGTAGATAGGTATTTGTTTACTGCTTAACAGGTGATCTTTAAGATAGTTCCCAAAATTATGATACATAACAGCTTGAGTGACAACAACAACTCTAAAACCTTTCTCCCTAAAATTCATACAATAATCCCAATCGACGGAGTCAATAAATAGATCTCGATTAGGTAATTTTACATTTTGAGCGATTTTTAAATTCACTAATGAACCAGATGTGATCACGATATCACAATCATAAAACTCTTTTTTATAAAAACCTCTTAGATCTCTATTTTTATATATTGATGCAGGAACAAATTGATATTTTCCCCAAATAGCTCCTTCTAATTCTTGTTGAGATTGAATATCTATTGATAGAGGAGCAATAACACCTATTAAATTATTATCAGAGTTTAGATTGTCATAGTAAAGTAATAGTTTTTCTAAATTGTCACTTGAAGGTTGACTATCTTGATCAAAAGTCCACAAGAAATCATAGTTATTTTCAATAGACCATTTAACTGCTATTTCTAATCCACCAGAAATACCAATATTGTTAGGATGATGCTCAAGAATTACTGCCTGTTCATCTAGAGTAAAAAAATTTAACTTTTCTGGAGAATTATCGATGATAAATATTTCTTTTATAGGGTAGGTTTGATTTTTAAGAGAGATAATACATTTATTAAGCGCTTCAATATCTTGATAAGCAGTGATATAAGCAGCAATATTATATTTACACATAATTTACGTCTCTATTTTTTGAAAAAAATACGTTTTTCTTCTGGAATTTTTAATGCTTTTTTTAATTTCAACCATAAGTTTCTCATTTTATTAAAAGTGCTCTGTTCAATAACTCTTAATTCTCCAATTAATTTAATATAAGATTTTAGTAATTTAAATATTTGTTCATAAATATCTTCATTATCCAGATATAGCGAATTTATTTGTTTTAATTTTTCAATATTCAAATCCGAACATAATATAAAAAAGTAAGGAGGATTTATCATTTCAAAAACCAGATCATCATGATGATAAAATTCAAAATTTTCTGATTGATATAATTTTTTATTCATTGGCATTATTAAAGAATTTACAACTAATTTTTGTCCATTTATAAATACATATTTAAAATATTTATTGAGCAAGATATCTATCTCTTGGTAATTCAATTCTTTAACATGAAAAGGATTGTAATGATCTGGTATGCTTGCAAAATAATCTTTATTTGGAGAAGAAATAATTAAAATACCATCAGGTTTGAGTATACGTTTTATTTCTTCTAGCATTTCATCATGCTGATCATGATGTTCTATTGTTTCAAATGATACAACTACATCTATAGATAGCGATTCAACAGGAATTTCGTCGCAAGAACCCTTTAAAAATTTTATGTTTTCTCTCACATATTTACTTTGTGCAAATTCTATACATTCTGAATCGATATCTACTCCTATGACTGAGCTGGCATATTTGGATAAAATCAATGAACCGTAGCCCTCTCCACAGGCAATATCTAAAACATCTTTACCTTGTATGAATGGTAAAGTAGCAAAATACCTATGTAAATGCTCATAGCGAATACCGCCTTGCTCTGTTGATATATATCTTTCACCAGTAAATTCCATAATAATTTTTAATTAATAATATATTCTGAATCAATTAATTTAGTTTCCCATTGCATCAGGGGTCTTACAACTCCTGGAAAATGTCCAATATAATCTCCTCTAGCTGAATTTTCTGCCAAATCATCAACTACATTACTAACAATAACATCTTTTTCATGTATATGAACATAGAAGGGATTGGGTGTGAGAATAGCTACTCCAATGAGAAACAAACCTTCACTTAAAAAATTCTCTGGAATTTTAACTGTAGAACAATAAGTTCCTATCTCTTTTTCCTTTTTTCTCCATTGTTGGCTAACATCGTGTAAATCAAAAACATTAATATCTCTTTCATTAAAAAAGTTAATTCCAGCTGATAAAACATAACCGGATTTTTTAACTTTATATACTATGGAAATATATACAGGTTCAGAAATATTAAATAATTCCCTGACTTTTCCATTCTCATCCTGAGCTTTGACATAAATTAACTCAACAATTTCATTACCAGGAGCTTTATCTTTTTGCCATATCTTTTCTGAACTCAAGCCCATTTTTAATTGTAAATAACTATTGATCACAGTATCAACTTTATCAAATAATTTTAAAGAGCCATTTTGAAGAAAAATAGCCTGAGTACATAAACGAGAGACTGCTTCGATATTATGACTAACAAACAAAACTGTCTTTCCCTCTTTAGCTGCTACTTCTCCCATCTTGCCTAGGCATTTTTTTTGAAAAACTGCATCACCGACTGCCAAAACCTCATCTACTATCAAAATCTCAGGATCTAAATGAGCTGCAACAGCAAAGGCTAATCGAACATACATCCCCGAGGAATAGCGCTTTACCGGTGTATCCAAAAACTGATCAATTTCTGCAAAAGCGACAATCTCATCAAACTTCTTATTAATTTCCCAACGGTGCATACCCAAAATTGCCCCATTGAGAAAGATATTCTCCCTTCCTGTCAACTCTGGATGAAATCCTGTACCCACTTCCAACAGACTTCCCACCCTTCCCCTAATCTCCGCATAACCTCCAGTAGGCTTAGTGATCCGAGAGAGAATCTTTAACATGGTACTTTTGCCAGCCCCGTTGCGCCCAATAATGCCTACTACTTCTCCGGCTTTTATCTCAAACGATACATCCTTTAAAGCCCAGAAAGCTTCATTTTTTTGTTTTTTTTCTCCTAAGATTAATCCCAGCTGTTTTCCCAAAAAGTAACGCTTACTTAAATTCTCTGCTCTAATAACGGTATCTGTCATTATTCTCTCTTGCTCTTAAATCGAGTCGACGATAGAACCTTCTGTTTGCCTAAAATAAAACGCTCCAGAAATCAGTAAAACTAAGACTAAAGCTACTGAAGCTAAAGTAATCCCATCGGGACTCCTTCCTGTTCCCAACAACGCCCAGCGAAAACCCTCTACCACCTGGGCCATCGGATTGAGCAGAAATATCCCTCGCCAAACCTCTGGAACCATACTTGAAGGATATATTACTGGGGTAGCGTAGAACCAAAGCTGAATAATATAGGTTACAGCTATTGAAACATCTCTAAACTTTACTGAGAGAGATGCAAACCATAATCCTACTCCCATGGAAGTTGCCACTGCCAATAATAGATATAAAGGCAATGCCAAAACTGCTAAAGTTGGATAGCTTCGATAAAAAAGCATCATCATCAACAAAATACCAAAAGAAGCCAGAAAATCCACCAGACTTACAAAAACTGCTGCAATCGGGATAACAAGCCTTGGAAAATAGACCTTTGATATTAGAGGAAGATTATTTACCAAACTATCTGAAGATTTTGTCGTAGCTGTTGCAAATAACTGCCAAGGCAGAAAAGCTGTATAAGCAAACACAGGATAAGCCGAGCCATCAGAAGGAATTTTAGCGAAATTACCAAAAATCACGGTAAAAATGATGATCGTCAAAAATGGTTGGAGAACAATCCACAATGGTCCCAAAGCCATTTGTCGGTAACGACTTTTGATATCTCGCCAAATCAACAGATACAATAAATCCCGATAAGCCCATATTTCTTGGAAATCTAGTGCGATTAGCCCCCTTTGCGGTTGGATAATCGTAATATTTTTTCTCTTGCGATGAATATTAAATTCTCTCAAGTTTTTTATATCCAAATTATATTTTTATGGACATAACTGGATTCGAACCAGTGACCTCTACGATGTCAACGTAGCGCTCTAACCAACTGAGCTATATGTCCGTAAACTAGATTTTATATCGTAACATGAACCAGAGTGGAAATTCAAGTTTTCCTTAAATACTCCGCAAAGCCACAATAGGATCAAGTTTGGCAGCTCTTTGAGCAGGTACCACCCCAAAAAATAGACCAATAGAGCCAGAAATTCCCACTGAGATACAGATAGCAGCAGGAGAAATTCCGGGCTTTAGTGGTGTAAAACTGCCGATGAGCAAAAGACCACCAACTCCAATTACCGTACCCAGCAGTCCACCAGTTACGGCAAGAATAGTAGCTTCAACGAGAAACTGCAGAAGAATATCACTTTCTTTGGCGCCAAGAGCCTTGCGCAGTCCAATTTCCTGGGTTCTTTCAGTTACAGAAACCAGCATAATATTCATCACTCCGATTCCTCCTACTAGCAGAGAAATACCAGCAATAGCAGCCAAAAGAGCCGTTAAACCAGAAGTAATAGTTCCCACAATGGTCAAAATATCCTTTTGGGTTCTGACAGTAAAATCGTCATTGGTTAGAATTTTGTGTCGGCGACGCAATAGATTTTCAATTTGGAATTTAGCTGCGCGGATACTAGATTCATCCTTGGCTTGTACTGAGACAAATGATATCTGCATTCCATAGGGGGAAGTCCGTCCTATAACTTGATTGGCCATAGTGGTGATAGGAATGAAAACAGCATCATCTTGGTTCGTGCCCAAAAATGTACCCTTAGAATCCATTACCCCGATTACCGCAAAGCTGATACCCTTGATGCGGATCGATTGACCAAGAGGATCTTCTAGTCCAAAGAAACGATCAGCAATTTCTGAGCCGAGAACCACTACTCGGTTGTTGCGCTTGAGATCAATTTGATTGAAAAAACGCCCTTTAGCTACAGAAAAACTTCTGGTAGCTAAAAACTCTGGAGTTACCCCAATAGTAGGACTACTGGTATTTTGATTGCCACGGCTGAGAACTTGGGCTAGGGTCAATTGTGGTGCCACTTGGAAAGCGGTAGGAACTTGACTTTTGATCGCCTCAGCATCTTCATAGACCAAAGTTTTAGGTAATTCAAACTGAGTTCGGCGGGCTTCTTCTGAGCCAGGCACCACAAATAAAAGATTAGGACCTAGAGATTCAAACTGATCTGAGGCCAATTTTTGAGCCCCTTGACCTACCCCAATCATGCCAATAACCGAGGCATTGCCAATGATAATACCCAGCATAGTTAAAGCCGAGCGCAGTCGGTTAGAAACTAGGGTAGAAGTTGCCATCTTTATGGTTTCTTGGATATCCATTTGGTCAAACCTCCTGAATTGAGCTTTATTTTTTATCCTTCTTATTCTGACTTTGCGGCAGATCGATAAATACTCGATCACCTGAAGTTATCCCTGAAAGTATCTGAGTCTTATCATCGATCACTGTGCCGATTTTGACTGGTTTGAATTCAGGTTCCCGTTTTTGGTTGGGGACCATTACCCCAGTTTTGCCAGCTTGGGTGACGATAGAGACAGTTGGAACTACCAAAGCATTGGAGATAGATTTACCCAGAAAAATCATATCTACATTCATTTTGGAGCGTAGTTTATCTTGGCCTGTCACTAGAGCGATGATCACATCAAAAGAAGTTACATTCTGCTCTTTGACGGCTTCAGGCGCAATGCGGACAATCTTACCTTCAAAATCTTGGTTGGGATAGGCATCAGCGGTAATCTTGACCTTTTGACCAGTACTTAATTGCCCGATATCTACTTCAGGAACTTTGGCTCTAATTTGTAAACCTTTAGCCAGAGCTAAAATGGAGGTCTTAGGCGCAGAATCATCAGTCGAAGAAGATACTGAAGTACTAGGGGTTACAAAGGCTCCAATTTCGGCATAGCGCTGAGTGATAATGCCGGCAAAAGGAGCAGTGATTCTAGTATCTTGAGATTGAACAGATATCAGTTGGGCTTGTCCTTGGGCGGCTTTAACTGCTGCTTGCAGTTGGAGAAGCTGGGACTTTGCACTCTGTTGTTTTTGCACATAGGCAGCTTGGGCCTCATCAACTGAGGATTTAGCTTGTTCTAGCGAATGCCTAAGCTGATCAATTTCAGGATAGCCAGTAGTTTGTACTTGCTCTAGCCTCTGCTTCAAATCCGATAAATTAGCCTGAGCAGTACTTAATTCACTGGTGATTGAATCATATTGATCCTTGGTTATAGCACCTTCACCGACTAGATATTCATTGCGCTTTGCCCTAGCTTGAGCTAACTTGAGTCGAGTTTCAGCTTGGATTAATTGGGCTTTTGCTTGGTCAACCTGCCTAGGAATTCTCATTTGAGCTCCCTTGAGCATAGCTTGAGCTTGATCTACTTTGTTGTTAGCCTCTTGGACTCTGATTTTAGCTTGTTGAACTTCTGAGGGGATAGAAACTTTAGCTTCTTCTAATTTGGCTTGGGCTTGGTTAAGCTGGGATTGAGCCTGAAGATACTGGGCTTGGAGTTCACGGTTATCCATGATAGCTAGAAGCTGACCCTGCTTAACCAATACTCCTTGTTCAACCAAAAGAGATATCAAACGGCCAGGGGCCTTGGGTCCAATATTCACACTCTGAATCGGCTCAACAGTACCATTAGCCTTGATTGCTACAGGCAAGGTCTGTTTAGAAGCAGTAACTGTTAGCTTGCTCAGATCGGTTTGAGGATTGGAAGTATGAGTGAAGCGATAGCCTATCAAGCCTACAAGCAGTAAACCCGCAGCCGACAGTCCGAGGACCCAAGGCAGGGGCCACTTGGTAAATCTAGCGCGCAATGGTTGTTCCATGACCTGATTTTCTTAAATACTTTATATATCTTAATATTACTTTAATTTTGTTTGATTATGGGGGTTGTAACTTATAAATAACATAGTGGCGAGATAGTGAGAGCAGACACAGCTTAGAATGTAAATTGGAACTATTCTGATAAATCAAAAAATCTATGAATGAACAGTTTGATTACGATCTAGTGATTATTGGTGCAGGCGTAGGTGGTCATGGAGCGGCGCTTCATGCTGTTAAATTGGGACTGCGTACTGCCATTATCGAAGCTAAAGACATGGGAGGAACCTGTGTAAATCGTGGTTGTATTCCTTCTAAGGCACTTTTGGCCGCTTCTGGCAAAGTGCGTGAACTGCGCGATACTCACCATTTTGAGACGCTAGGTATATCAATTGGAGAAGTAGATTTTGAGCGCGAGAGTATTTCCAAACATGCCAATAACTTGGTAGATAAAATCCGCGGCGATCTGACTAACAGTTTAACTAGATTAAAAGTCGATACTATTAGGGGCTGGGGGAAAGTAGCCGGATCTCAAAAAGTCAGTGTGATTACCGAAAACGGCGAAAAGATTTTGAGCGCCAAAGATATTCTGCTCTGCCCAGGATCAATACCTTTTGTTCCTCCAGGAATTGAGATTGACCACAAGACAGTATTTACTAGTGATGATGCCGTCAGACTAGATTCCTTGCCTGATTGGATCGCCATTATCGGCAGTGGTTATATTGGTCTAGAGTTTTCTGATATTTATACTGCACTTGGCTCTGAAGTTACAATCATTGAGTTTTTAGATAATCTAATGCCTGGTTTTGATCCTGAGATTTCTAAATTGGCAGAGCGCATTTTAATCAAACCAAGAGATATTGAAACCTATACCAGCACTTTGGCTAAAACCGTCAAGCCTGGTACTCCAGTAGTAATTGAGCTAGCTGATGCTAAAACCAAAGAAGTTGTAGAGACATTGGAGGTAGATGCCTGTCTGGTAGCTACTGGACGTATTCCGGCTACCAAAAATCTGGGGCTGGAAAATGTAGGAGTCGAAACTGACAGAAGAGGTTTTATTGAAGTTAACGATCATATGGCTGTCATTAAAGATGGTCAAGCTATTCCCCATCTTTGGGCTGTAGGTGATGCTACCGGGAAAATGATGCTCGCCCATGCCGCTTCTGGTCAAGGTGTAATTGCGGTGGAAAATATCTGTGGCAACAAAATGAGTATTGACTATCGCTGCATTCCAGCTGCGGCTTTTACTCATCCAGAAATCAGCTATGTAGGGCTAAGTGAGCCCCAAGCTCGAGAATTAGGAGAAAAAGAAGGTTGGCAGGTATCAAGCGCCAAAACTTACTTTAAGGGAAATTCTAAAGCCTTGGCAGAAGGTGAGAGCGAGGGTATGGCCAAAGTAGTCTATCGCAGCGATACTGGAGAAGTTCTAGGAGTTCATATCATTGGCATACATGCTTCAGATTTGATCCAAGAAGCGGCTAATGCCATTGCCAAAAGAGAAGTTGTCCAAAACCTAGCTTTTAATATCCATGCTCATCCTACTCTCTCAGAAGTTCTAGATGAGGCTTATAAGAGAGCTCAGGTCGTCTAATGAGATAGAATTGGATCAATATTATTATTTTAATTAGACTTAAAATTCTATGACCCGCAGACGCTCTATACCCTGGATTTATCGCTGGTCGCGTCCTTTAATAGGTGCAATAGCTATATTAGGTGCTCTGATCACCGGCTATCTAACTTTTGAGAAATTGACAGGCTCTCAAGTAACGTGCCAGGCAGGCTGTGATATTGTACTTTCTAGCCCCTATGCCTCTATTTTTGGCTTACCTTTGAGTCTTTTTGGCTGTCTGGCCTACATAACAATGGCAGCTCTAGCTTTGTTTCCCCTGCTACTACAGCCTGATAAAGGTCGTGGAAGCTTGCGTAACCAAGCAGAGGATATCAGCTGGTTGCTTTTGTTAGTTGGGGCAGTTTCTATGGTGGTCTTTAGTGGCTATCTCATGTTTGTCTTAACTACTCAAATTAAGGCTTTCTGTCCCTACTGTATTACTTCAGCTATTTTTTCACTGACTATGCTAATTATGACTATCAAAGGAAGAGATTGGCCTGAACTTGGTCAAATATTTTTTGCAATTGTTGCTGCCAGTGTAATCACCCTAGTTGGAACTTTGGCAGTGTACGCCAATGTCAACAAACCCAATGCTCTTGCTACAGGCAATGTTATAAATAGACCTACTACTTATCCTGAACCTCCCAATGGTTGGGAAATCAAGACCGTATCAGGTCCAGCTGAACTGGCTTTAAGTGATCATCTCAAAAAAATCGGCGCCAAAATGTATGGAGCATGGTGGTGTCCACATTGTTTTGATCAAAAGCAACTGTTTGGTCATGATGCAGCTAAAAATCTTCCCTATACTGAATGCGCAGAAAAAGGAATTAATCCCAATCCAGATGCTTGTGTAGCAGCCAAGGTTGAATCTTTCCCCACTTGGGTAATCAAAGGAAAAACCTACTCTGGAACCCAGGAGCTCAAGAAATTAGCTGAATATTCTGGCTATAAAGGTCCAGTTAACTTCAAATACAGCACGAAGTAAAGGTGTGATGCAAGTTGAACTAATTAAAAAGGGTATCTCTGCTTCCCAAAACTATCTCTTGGGAAAACAATATCCCGAAGGTTACTGGTGGGCTGAATTAGAATCTAATGTCACTATCACTGCCGAAGTGATCTTGCTCCATAAAATTTGGGGACGCTCTGAGCGGATTCCCACTGAAAAAGCCCAAGCCTATCTTCAAAAAGAGCAAAGAGAGCATGGCGGCTGGGAACTCTACTATGGCGATGGCGGAGACCTTAGTACCTCAATTGAAGCCTATATGGGACTGAGACTCCTTGGTGTGCCAAAAAGTGATCCGGCAATGCAAAAAGCTGCTCTTTTTATCAGAGAAAAAGGAGGTATTAGCAAAAGCCGAATATTTACCAAAATCCACCTTGCTTTAATTGGCTGCTATGATTGGTCGGGAATTCCTTCGATTCCTCCTTGGATCATGCTCTTGCCAGATTGGTTTCCTTTTACTATCTATGAGATGTCCAGCTGGGCTAGAAGTAGCACAGTACCTTTATTGTTAGTCTTTGATCGAAGGCCAATCTATGACCAGCAGATTCGATTAGATGAGCTCTTTATTGAAGATAATATCAATTATCAATTACCACTTAAGGGTCAATGGAGTGATATTTTCATTGGACTAGATGTTCTTTTTAAGGTAGCTGAGCAGTTTGATCTAGTGCCATTGAGACAAGAAAGTTTAGCCTTAGCCGAAAAATGGGTCATAGAAAGACAGGAAGAATCAGGAGATTTGGGCGGAATCATTCCTGCTATGTTGAATTCCCTATTAGCTTTGAGGGCAATAGACTATGATCCAAGTGATCCGCTTGTTTTGCGGGGTTTTCAAGCAGTTGATAATTTCACTATTGAAACTGAAAACAGCTATAGAGTTCAACCATGTGTTTCACCAGTATGGGATACGGCCTGGGCCATAAGAGCCTTGAGAGAATCTGGCCTAGCTAGTGATCATAAAGATCTAGTTAAAGCCGGGCAATGGTTATTAGACAAACAAATTCTCGCCTATGGGGATTGGAGCGTTAAAAATAAGCAAGGTCAACCCGGAGGCTGGGCTTTTGAATTTTATAATCGTTTTTATCCCGATATTGATGATTCGGCTGTAGTGGTGATGGCTTTAGCTGATTTAGATTTACCTGATCCAAATGGCCAGAAACTTGCAATTAAACGTACCTTAGATTGGATTGCTTCGATGCAATGTACCAAGCAAGGGGGCTGGGCTGCTTTTGATATTGACAATGATCAAGATTGGCTAAATGAACTGCCCTACGCTGATCTTAAAGCAATGATTGATCCCAATACTGCCGATGTGACAGCTAGAGTTTTAGAGATGGTTGGCTCTTGTTCGCTCTCAATGGATTCAGAGCGCTTACAAAGGGGTTTGAAATATCTAGAAAAAGAACAAGAAAAAGATGGCAGTTGGTTTGGACGTTGGGGGGTTAACTATATTTATGGAACCAGCGGTGTACTTTCTGCTTTAGCTGTCCTTTCACCGCAAAATCATAACCAGGAGATCGCCAGAGCAATTGACTGGTTAGTAAGCTGTCAAAATCCTGATGGAGGCTGGGGAGAAACCTGTGCAAGCTATAGAGATCCTAAGCTCAAGGGCAAAGGTAACAGCACGGCTTCCCAGACTGCTTGGGCTTTGATTGGTCTACTTGATGGCGGATCTAGTTTGAAAAAATGGGACTATTCTTCCATAGAAAAAGGGATAGAATACCTCATCAATCAACAACTGGCAGATGGCAGCTGGTATGAAGCTGAGTTTACAGGAACAGGATTCCCTAATCATTTTTATTTGAAATACCATTTTTACCAACAGTATTTTCCCTTGATTGCTCTTTCTCGCTATCTCAAATACTCTCAAGATGAGCAATTTAAGCTTAGCTAGAATCATTCACTTTTCATCTATCTTGCTGCTCCTTGGTTTGCAGGACTCACCTGCCAAAGCTGAGATAGAAATAGATCCTAAAATCATCCAGCAAAGTCCAACTTTGCAACATTGGCAACAAGGTATTCCTGATATTTTGTGGGAAATAGATCATGATCGAGCTTTTTATACCCATATTCGTCTTGGCTATCTACAATCTCCCTCTGAAAATAACACTTCGGGTATAGAAATAGGGATAGATGATATATTCATTGGCACAACGGGATTAACCCTAAGCGCAGATTATCAGACATCTTTTTCCAAAAGTATTAACAGTACGGCTGTTGATTTGCAATATTATATTTTGCCTCTAGGCTATGTAGTCAATATTGCGCCATTATTAGGTTATCGCTCACTTAATCTTGAAAATTACAATACTAGCGGTCTCAATCTAGGCGCTAAGCTCAAGCTGAACTTATCTAGAGATGATGCGGCTGATATTACATTAAGTCAAAGTTTTCTTAATATTGGTAGCAGTGATCAAGTTGGACTAACTCGCATAGCAGCTGGCTACGCCCTGAGCGCTAGTTTACGCATTGCAGCCGAAATACAAGAGCAAAATTCCAGGGTGAGCAAACAAAGCCAGGTGGGTATATTTCTAGAGTGGATAATTAGATAACTTATGCGCAAGACTATTGAGATTATTAATCTATTTTGGTCAACTTCCCTAGCGGCAGAATTAGAATATCGCTGGAATTTTGTAATTGCCAGTTTGACTAGTTTTTTAAACTTAGCAGGTAGTATTTTTAGCCTGTTTCTTTTTTACCGCACGGGTTATCATTTTGCAAATTGGTCTTGGCCACAAGCTATGCTAGTGCTCAGCTTTTTTATCTTATTACAAGGTATATCTAGTACTTTTTTTGAGCCAAATCTCAATCGTATTGTAACTCAAGTGCAAAAAGGAACCTTAGACTATGTTTTACTAAAGCCCATCAGTAGTCAATTTTGGTTGTCCTTTCGGGTAATTTCAATTTGGGGATTGCCCGATCTTTTATTTGCTTTTTTGGTAATGTTCTATGCTGGACGGCAATTACATTTAGCTTGGCAAAACTATTTGTTGGCTTTATTACCCATATTGAGTAGTTGTCTGATTCTCTATAGTATTTGGTTTTTGTTGGCGACTACTAGTATCTGGTTTGTCAAAATTAATAATGTCACCGAGGTACTGAGGGGTTTCTTACAGGCTGGGCGCTACCCGGTTTCTGCTTACCCAGCAATGTATCGGATATTTTTTACCTTTGTAGTTCCAGTAGCATTTTTAACAACAGTACCAGCCCAGACAATATTGGGCAGAGTATCTCCAGAGCTTGTTATTGGGAGTTGTTTACTGGCTATTGTCCTACCTTTAGTAGCCAATTTTTTCTGGCGCTATGCTATGCGATTTTATACCAGTGCCTCTAGCTAAGCTCTACTTTAAGGATCCTAAAAAATGAACAATTGGCAAAGTATTAGAGAAAAACCACTAGTTATCTTAAGTGCAATATTTTTGCTTATAGTTACTGGCGCTATCTTATCGAGCTTAATATTTAATTACAATAATGCTGGATCAATTGATTTTAGCAAGTCAACCAATCCACCAAGTTGGGCCCATCCTTTTGGAACTAATACATTGGGACAAGATCTGCTCTCTCGAGTAATTTTGGGTGGGAGAATTTCTCTGGCTGTCGGTCTGATGTCAATGCTGGTGGCTATCTTGCTGGGAACTAGCATAGGAGCTGTAGCTGGTTTTTATGGAGGAATAGTAGATCAAATTTTGATGAGGTTTCTCGATGTTTTTTTAGCTTTACCTCAACTACCATTACTACTGTTGCTCATTTACCTTTTTAAAGATGCAGCTAGAACCCTAGCAGGCCCTAATCTGGGAATATTTGCACTGATAGTTTTGGTAATTGGTGGATTAAATTGGATGTCTCTAGCTCGGTTGGTAAGGGCTAATTTTTTAAAACTAAAAGCGATGGACTATGTCATGGCTGCCAGGGCAAGCGGGGCTTCAGATGCTCGAATTATTTTAGTGCATTTACTGGCTAATACCTGGCATATCATTGCTCTTTCAGCCACAATTACTATTGGCAATGCCATAATTACCGAATCTACCTTGAGTTTTTTGGGTTTAGGTTTTCCACCTGATATTCCTACTTGGGGTAGATTGTTATTTGATGCTAAAGATTATCTAGGTTCAGCTCCTTATCTGGCTATATTTCCTGGATTGATCATTTTCTTAACCGTGCTCAGTATCAATAATTTGGCAGAGATTACCAAAAATGACAAACAATACTGAACTAGCTGTTGCAACCTGGAATCTTACCAAAACCTATAAAACAGGTTTCTGGCTCAATCAGCAAATCACCTCATTGCAAAATTGCTCAATCACAGTTGCCAAGGGTGAAACTTTTGGACTGCTAGGTCCCAATGGAGCTGGCAAAACTACTTTACTAAAAATATTATTGGGTATCACAAAAGCTAGCAGTGGCAAAGCTCAAATATTAGGACGCCCTCTAGGGGATCAGATGGTCAGACAGTATATAGGTTATCTACCAGAAAATGCCTATTTTTATAATCATCTGAGCGCTTGGGAGTTTTTAGAATTTACAGCTAATCTTTTTACTATGCCAGCAAGCTTGAGTAGAACTAGAATCAAGCAACTGCTAGATCTAGTAGGAATAGCCCAGAGCACGGCCAAAAAAAAGCAGATGAAACACTACTCTAAGGGTATGCTGCAAAGAGTAGGACTGGCTCAAGCTTTGATCAATGATCCTGATTTGATATTGTTGGATGAGCCAATGTCTGGCCTTGATCCTTTGGGACGCTACGAAGTCAGAGAAATTATTCTTTCTCTCAAACAAGAGGGGAAAACTATCTTTTTTAACTCTCATGTGCTTACTGATGTTGAGCGAATCTGTGATCGTCTGGCTATTCTAGCTGCTGGAGAAATATTATGCATAGGCTCTCTCAAAGAACTACTAGGTGATTATGACAACTCTCTAGAAGATTTTTTTATTTCTCAGATAAAACCTAAAATATACTCTTGATGCATTCTGAGCCATCAAATTAGCTTACAATTGTCTCGATAAGATATCTAGTTTATGGAAAGAGCCTCACTGATTCGCGCAATCGATAATTTACTAGTAACCCAGATTTGGGACAGACAAGAAGTTTTTTCGCTCCTGCAACAAGTGCAAGCTTATTTAGCTTCACTAGATCAACAGGTAGAAACAATCAACAAACTTACTGATTTAGTTGATCTCCCAGAGCAGCAAGATTGGTCTGGCTTGCTTGATTGCAGCAATAATCAAGCAAATTTTTATCTGCTAGAAAAAACACTTAAAAGCTTCTATCCTTTGACGATATCTGGCAATTGGGAAGATGAAATATTCACTAATCCAGAGAATTTAAGTAGCAATACATTAACTCCCAATGAGCTCAATAAGACCCTCAATTCTCTGGAAAAATTGATCATCTGCTGTCCAACCAGGCAATATGAATCTCTCTCTTTAGAAGTGGAAAAGAATGCAAAATTCAACCAAATCAATTGGTTAAATCCAGCTTTTGGCTTAATTCTCTCAGAACTAGAACAATTAAACTCTGGTCCTACTTTAGCGATTTGGACAGGAGAAGCTACTACTGAATTTGCCTATATAGATTTACCTATTCAGAAAAACACAATCTCTACTAGCTTAGGTCAAGTTGGCTCAATCCAGTATGGTCATGAATCTCTGCTACAAGATTTATTTTGCTACCTAATCTATCCACAATGGCAGGATCAATTAAACAATATTACTGCGCCAATCAAGTTAAATCCAGCTAGAGCTGGCCATGCTGATTCACATAATCGCAATATATTAAAAGAGCAATTAGCAGAGCATCCTCTAGGTCCTAGCCTGCTGAAGTTTACTATCTTACTTGAAGAGATCTTGCAACTTCAGCAAGACTATAGTTCCCAACTGCGCAAAGAACCTTGGCAGGTCCAGCGTTCTCAATACTATAGCCAGATTGTAGATCCCTATTTAGAATATTTGCAAGTATCTATAGAGAGTATTTTAAAAATCAGACTCTCTGATGCCCAACAGGTTGTCTATGGGGGTAAGTTAATAGAATCAGTACAATCTCAGGCTGACAAGATCTTCACTCAAGCTACACTACATAACGCAAAAGAGCTAGAGATAGGATTTGCTCGAACCTTAGAATGCCCTGTCCTATTTGCATGATGAACTTCAATCTTCCAAATTGGATCACGCTTTCGCGTTCACTCTCAATTCCAATCATTCTCTATTTACTCCAATCCCCGACTAGTGAACATCGCAATATTGCTTTGTTTGTTTTTTTGCTAGCTTCACTGACTGATTGGGTAGATGGCTATCTGGCAAGGCGCTTGAATCAAGTTACCGAACTGGGCAAATTTTTAGATCCTTTGGTAGATAAACTTTTGGTACTCTCTACTTTACTAGCTTTGATTGAAATTGGCCTGGTTCCGGCTTGGGGAGTCTGCTTGATTCTTGTAAGAGAGTTGGTTATAGCAGGCTGGCGAATCAACCCCAGCTTATCAGGTAGTTCTACAATCTCTGGAGCAAACATCTGGGGAAAACTCAAAACCTTCAGTCAAATTCTTGCTATTGCCATGCTTTTATATCCTAGAGAGCTTATTTGTGCGCTACCAATGTTCTGGTTATCTGTGCTATTAACCTTGGTTTCAGGTATGCTTTATTTACTGCCTAGTCAAGACCAAAAGATCTAATATTGAATGTGATGCGAAGTTATAGAAGGAAGTGGACATGAGTAAGATTTGGGAGCTGGATTTTTATTCTCGTCCTATAGTAGATGAAAACAATAAAAAAACCTGGGAAGTTCTAATTTGTGAAAGTCTTGAAGATCCCAAGCAATCTTCTGATTCGGGATTAAGATATGCCAAATTTACCACCAACGACAATGTCAATTCGATTTTCTTAAAAGAAGCCATCGAACAAGCCATAGAACAGGCGCAATATAGCCCCAAAAAAATCCGCTTCTTTCGCCGGCAGATGAATAATATGATCATCAAAGCTTGCCAAGATACTGGCATTCCCGCCTCATCCAGTAGACGCACCTACACAATCAAGCATTGGCTAGCTGAGCGCACTGTCAATTTCTATCCCCTACAAAGTGGCTTTGACCAAAAGTTAAACCAGATTGCCTCTGTGCAATATCCTCAAGTTAAATCAATAGCTTTGCCTGATGCTCTACGCGGTGATAAAAAAGATAAATGGTCTTTTGTTTCTCTAGATTTAGCTAGTTTACAGGAAATGAATCAATGGGAAATTGGCTTTAAAGAGGCATTCCCCCTATCTCTGGTCAATCCAGATCCTAGTATCACTATACCTGGGTTGGTGATCTATTCCTCGCGCTCTTTACCTCTAGCTGCTTGGTTATCTGGATTAGAGTTAGCCTATCTCAAGCTAGAAAACAAACAACTCTCCCTAGAAACAGGTGATAACGACAGTTGGATATTGCTTAATTTTGCTGATCAAGCCACCTTCTCCCAAGCCAGTGCTTTTCAACAGGCTATAACTAAAGCTAAAGGACTGCATTTTATGGCAATTCAATCAGATCCTAATTCTGAATCTTTTAGTGGCTTTTGGTTACTCTGGCAGGATATGAATCTATGAATATTAACGGTAAAACTAAACTTCTAGGAGTGATTGGCTATCCGGTGCAGCATTCTTTCTCACCCCAAATGCACAACAGCGCTTTAGCTCACCTGCAACTTGATTATGTCTATCTAGCCTTGCCAGTAGCTCCCGAGAAGCTCAAAGAAGCTCTCTTAGGATTTGAGGCTATATCTCTATTTGGCTTGAGTGTCACTATTCCTCATAAACAAGCCATTATTCCCCTGCTTAAGGAAATTAGCCCCCTAGCTCAAAATGTAGGATCAGTTAATACTCTCTACTGGAGAGATAATGGCTGGTATGGTACTAATACTGATATTGCTGGTTTTCTAGCACCGCTTTTATCTTTAGAGAGAAATTGGAGCCAAAGCTCAGCATTGGTCTTAGGCTGCGGTGGCGCATCTAGATCTGTCGTAGTTGCCCTGCAAGAGCTCGGCTGCCATGATATTAACGTAGTAGGACGCAACCAAGACAAGTTGAGAGATTTTCAAAATAGCTTGCCAATCAACATCCAGACTCATTGTTGGCAAAAGCTCCAAGATTTAATCCCTTCTAGCAATCTTGTAGTCAACAGTACCCCTATCGGTATGTATCCTCAAAGTGATATCTCACCAGTTGAGCAAAGGTTTTGGGAAAATATCAAGCCAGATCTAATTGCCTATGACCTGATCTATAGGCCTAGTCCTACCCTGTTTTTACAACAGGCAGCAAAGCAAGGAGCGCTCACTATAGATGGCAGAGAGATGCTAGTCCAGCAAGGCGCGGCCGCTTTTAAAATTTGGACCGGAGAAACTGCCCCTGTTGAGGTTATGAAAAAAGCTCTCTATCAACAACTATCCCCTTAGGAAAAAAAAAGCGCTCATAGTATAGCCTAAAAAAACCACAATACGCTTGACTATTGCTGGATCTAATTTTTGGGCATAGACCGCTCCTAAATAACCACCTAAAATAGCTCCACAGGCCATGATCACTAACTGGTGCCAAAGGATGAGCCCTGCCAGCATGAAAGGAATGATGGCAACACCATTGATACAGAGCCCTAGAAAGCTTTTAAAAGCATTCATAGTATGAATATTGCCCAACTCTGTCACCGACAGAACCGCCAGCATCAAAATTCCCATACCAGCTCCAAAAAAACCACCATAAATAGAAATCACAAACTGCACTACTAGTAAGGCAATTGGATGTTTTTGTTCATCCCATTTTGGCAGATGGGATTGGAGTATTTTGGTAATTTTAGAACTAAAGTTGAACAACAAAGTTGCGCAAAGCAACAAGTAAGGAATCAAATGAGTAAAAAACTTAGCTGAAGTTACCAGCAATAACAAAGCGCCCAAAATTCCACCTGCTATACCAACTAAGGCAAAGACAAGTAGTTGTTTTTTCTTGCCGGCCATTTCAGCTCTATAGCCACCTGCACTAGCGGCAGTACCCAACCACATGGCAGTATTGGTGGTGGCATTGGCTGCTATTGGATTAACGCCAGTAAAAAGTAGAGCTGAAAACGAGATAAAACTACCACCACCAGCAACACTGTTAATTGTTCCAGCTAAAAGTGCTGCCAGAAAAAGAAAATTATGTTGATAAGAAAAAATCTGCATCGATCTACTATATCTAATTGTCAAACAAAAAACTTAGCACTCACAGCCATAGAGTGCTAAAGTAAAGGTAAAAGTTAAAGATAATGACCACAAGAAAGTTATGTCAAAAATTATTGTCTTTCGAGAAGAGTCAAGAAGAGCGCTGCAAAATGGTATTGACGATCTAGCCAATGCTGTCAAAGTGACCTTGGGTCCTAGAGGAAGAAATGTTCTAATTGGAAAAAAATACGGCGTCCCTCAGATTATTAATGATGGGGTAAGTGTAGCCAAAGAGATTGAACTAGAAAACCCTCTAGAAAATTTGGGAGCTAGATTAATCCAAGAAGTTGCAGCCAAAACCAAAGATATAGCAGGCGATGGAACAACTACTGCTACAGTGATAGCCCAAGCAATCATCCATGAAGGGCTTAAAAACGTCACTGCAGGGACCAATCCCATTGCCCTCAAAAGAGGTATTGAGAAAATCACCCATTATCTGGTTGAGCAAATAGCCAGCATAGCTAAACCGGTTGAAGGGGATGCTATTGAGCAGGTAGCCACAGTTTCTTCTGGTGGCTCTAGCGAAGTAGGTAAGATGATTGCCGAAGCCATGAAAAGAGTCACTACTGATGGGGTAATCACTGTTGAGGAATCCAAATCATTAACTACAGAGCTTGATGTAGTTGAAGGTATGCAAATTGATAGGGGATATATTTCGCCTTATTTTGTTACTAACAATGAAAGACAAATTGTAGAGTATGACAATGCTCTGATTTTGATTACTGACAAGAAGATTACCAACGTCGCTGAAATTGTCACAGTTTTAGAACAGGTAGCTAAACTGGGTAAACCCCTTTTAATCATTGCCGAAAATATTGAAGGTGAAGCTCTAGCTACTTTGGTGGTCAATAAAGCCAGAGGGGTACTAAGTGTTGTAGCTATCAAGGCTCCTAGTTTTGGAGATCGTCGCAAAGAAGTACTGCAAGATATTGCTATATTAACTGGTGGAAGTCTCATTTCTGAGGATATGGGTCTTGGACTAGAGGCCATCACTATTGATATGTTAGGCAAGGCTGAAAAAATCACTGTCGAAAAAGATAATACTACTATTGTTGCCGGCAGCCAAAATGGTCCTGAAATTGCTCAAAGGCTTTCTCAGTTGCGCAAACAGTTAGCTGAAACCGATTCAGAATTTGATACCGAAAAACTACAAGAGCGCATTGCTAAACTAGCTGGCGGGGTAGCGGTAATTAAAGTTGGAGCTGCTACTGAAACTGAAATGCAAGATCGCAAATTGCGCATAATTGATGCTCTCAATGCCACTAAAGCAGCAGTAGCAGAAGGTGTCATCCCCGGCGGTGGCAAAACTCTGATTTACCTAGCCCAAAAAGCAGCTGAGTTTGTCAATACTCTCTCTAATGAAGAAGAGCGCCTAGGCGGCCAGATTGTCATAAAAGCTCTAGAGGCACCTTTATCTCAAATTAGTAGCAATGCTGGACAAGAAGGTTCGGTGATAGTTACCTCACTGCGTGATAAGGAGCTCAACTATGGTTACAATGCCTTAACTAACAAGTATGAGGATTTAGTAGCCGCTGGAATTTTAGATCCTGCCAAGGTCGTACGCTCTGCTTTGCAAAATGCAGCTTCTATTGCCGGTATGGTATTAACTACTGAAGTGTTGATAGTTGAAAAACCAACTAAAGAAGAACCAGCAGCAGCCGGTGGTATGGGTGGTATGGGCGGCATGGGTGGCATGGGTGGCATGGGCGGTATGGGAATGATGTAATCCAACACCATCCAACTAAATTAACAATAAAAAAATAGGTGAGGAAATTCTCGCCTATTTTTTATGTGTGAGTTTACTTGTGACTTTTATTTTTTGGAGTTATGGCGCTTGAGACCAAATCCCAAACAAAGAGCGGTGATGGTTCCCAAAATAGATGTAGGTTCAGGTACTGCAGGATTTGGAATCAGTCCTGTAGTAGGGAGACTTTGGGTTCCCTCAAGTACTGCTCCAGTAAGTGTATTAGGGTCAAGTCCCAATGCTTCTAATGCGGTGGAGGCAATTTGAGTAGTATCAACGTTGCTACTATCTAGAGTACCTTGAAGATTTGTCGCCAATCCAGCACTACTGAGGATCAAGCCTACGTTAACATCATCAGGATTAAAACCACCATGCTCCGCATTTTTGTACTTATTGCCAACTGATCCGACAAAAATGTAGCCCTGTTTTTCTTTAATAGTGATATCAGGAGTACGAGAATCACTAGCCGCATTGCCAAAACCAGATGGTTGGTTAGCTCCAGAATAAACTGTGTCAATACCATATTCTGGATGAGCTGAGGCTAATTGCTGTAAGACAGCTACCGCAGCAGCAGTTTGACCTTGATCCTTGAGCCAGAACAAACCAACGTCATCTTGTGTTGCTTGAGCAACATTGATTCCAGCAGCGCTTAAGGCATCAGTAATTACATGTCCTGCAACTTGAGTGCCAACTCCTACGCGAGGATCTTGACCATGTTTAGCAGTGAGAACTACCAAAGTTGAATCATCTTGACCATTGGCTTTCAAGGTTTGCATAATACTGCCAATACTCGCATCGGTATGAGAGACGGCATCTATCAGTGCTGCGCTGGGATTGCCGGCTGTAGGAATGCCACCAATTTTGGCTTTTTCTGCCACGCTGACAGCTTGAAAGTTCATGTAAGCCAAAGCTGGGACTGCTGCTGCTCCACCTGAAGAATTAGTATTGGTACCTAGAGCGCTCAATCCATTAAAAGCATTAATCAGGGCATTGACCTTGAGATCGTCATAAGCTTTAATTAATTCACCATTTCCGCCACCATTGGCTCCTGAACTATTGTAGGATTTGGTTATGTCATTCTTAACACTTAGATCAGTTACTAACTTACCATCTTGGATAGAAACATTAGTAGCGTTAATTTCAGGAGAGTACATATCGCTTACGGCATTACCAGATTGTCCTTCAGCTATAGTATAAGCGCCTGAATGTTTATCAGAAAAATAAGTGTAGAGTCCAGCTTGATTGGCTACGCTAAAAATATTATTAACCGAAGTCAGTTGCCAGGGATTGACTACTTTGCAAGTGCCGCTAGAGCAATCTTGGGGTAATTGAGTTGGATCTATACTACCTTTGCCGTAATCTCCACCACCATTGAGCAAGGCTGAATTTTTATCTACATTTTCAAAGTAACTCAATTCAGTACCAACTGGAGAAGAAGCGTTGCCCCCATCGGCGATAGGCGCTGTTAAAGTGCGCGAATAACTATCGTCATAATATATACCAGTAGTCTTAGGATGAGCTCCAGTTAGGATGGCTGTGGTTCCTGGAAATGAATCAGAGGGATTTGTTGTAAAAGCGTTAGTATACATTATCCCACTTTTTTCAAGAGAGGTAATGTTGGGCATGTACTTAGTCAAACTAGAATCAGTTAGATCAGCGCCATGTAGCCCATCAACCGAAATGATCAAAACATGCTGGAATGGAGAAGCTTGAGCTGCAACTGTAGGAATAAAAAATATAGCTGAAGTCCCACAGATGAGAGACTGGAGCACTTTGGAGGTATTGAACTTGAACATACACTTATTTTTTTAGTAAAGATAGATTTACATACGTAAACAACTATAACTTTATGTTTTAAAAAATTAGTTAAGAAAGGGTTAAGCTTGGTTTAAGCCTTGGTTAAATGTGCACTTTTTCTTACCTAAGTGTTTGTACTTATATTAAATATGATTTAATATATCTCCCTAAAAGTTTACATATAAATATTAATATTTTCATAATTTGTTCTGTGGCTTCAATATAATTAAGACCTATAGAGATCATGATGAAAATTACCTTATTTTCTCTATATTTTCATTACTTAAATACTAATCATAACCATGAGCTCATCAATTCGTACTGATGAAAAACGGTCTGCTTGGGAGCAGTTCTGTCAATGGGTTACCAGCACCAACAACCGCATCTATGTAGGTTGGTTCGGTGTTATTATGATCCCTTGCTTACTAGCTGCTACTACCTGCTTCATCATCGCCTTCATTGCCGCTCCTCCTGTAGATATCGACGGTATCCGTGAACCAGTTGCTGGTTCTCTACTTTATGGCAACAACATCATCTCTGGCGCTGTTGTTCCTTCTAGCAATGCTATTGGTCTGCACTTCTATCCCATCTGGGAAGCTGCTTCTCTT
>CAISPN010000065.1 GCA_903887375.1 uncultured cyanobacterium | reverse complement strand
GCTCATATTGAGGAACGCAAAAAAGCGCTCGAGCAGTACGAAGAAGCCAAGAAAACTGGAAAGAGCGCTTCACTTTTGGAGCAGCAGCGCCCCAATGTGTTTCAAATGAAAGCTGCAGTAATTAGAGTAACTGGTTCTTCAGATGTTTTACAAATTGAAGAGATAGATAAGCCTTTAATTGAAAATGATAGACAAATCTTAATAAAAATGAAGGCAGCAGGAATCAACCCCGTTGATACAAAACTTCGCAAACAAGGGAGCTTTTCTGCTGAACAAATGCCAGTAATTCTAGGTTGTGATGGTGCTGGAGTTGTTGAAGAAGTTGGTCAAGCTGTTACGAAATTTAAGGTAGGAGACTCTGTCTATTTCTGTAATGGTGGCTTGGGAGCCAAAAATACTGGGTGCTATGCTCAATATGCAGTCGTTTCCGAACATCGACTTGCCAAAAAACCAGAATCAATTAGTTTTACTGATGCAGCGGCTTTTCCGGCAGCTTTAATTACCGCTTGGGAATCACTTTATGATCGTGGTAGATTGTGCGCTAACTCAAAAGTTTTAATTCATGGCGGCGCTGGTGGATCTGCCAAATATATAGATCAAGGCAAATTAAAAGTTCATGTAAGTCAAACTTATCCACTATCTCAGGCAAATCAAGCCCATGAATTAGTGGAAACCGGTTCAGTAACTGGAAAAGTTGTATTGAATATAGATTAAAAACCAAGCTATCTCAGACTTTTTGCATCATATAGTTATAATTTACTAGTATTTAAATACTTTGAATACTTTGATAACTATAAATTTCAGTTTATTTCCTTTGGAGTAGTCCCTAATCCTGCAGCAAAAGTGAGAAAAAGCAGAGGATTACTAAAGGTTGTGATAGGATTTAGACATAAGTAGAAATAAAAAGATTCCAGTTTATTATTTGCAAAAACCTGTATTTTAAGTTTTAAGAGTGACTACCCAAATAAAGGCAAATGAGCCGTTGAACGATGATTCCTCAGATTGGCAGAATCACTATCGCTCTGAGATGATCGCCATTTTGGATTTTGGTTCCCAATATTCTGAATTGATTGCCCGTCGTATCCGAGAAACTCAAGTTTATTCAGAAGTTCTCTCTTATCGCACCAGCGCCCAAGAGTTAAGAGCAATAAGTCCAAAAGGAATTATCCTCTCAGGTGGACCTGCCTCTGTTTATGATGATAGGGCTCCGCAATGTGATCCTGAAATTTGGCAACTGGGTATTCCCATACTTGGTGTTTGCTATGGAATGCAGTTGATGGTCAAGCAGTTAGGCGGAAAAGTTGAAAGAGCCAAAAAAGGAGAATATGGCAAAGCGGCCCTCTTAATAGAAGATCCCACCGATCTTTTAACCAATGTAGATGATTGCTCTATAGCCTGGATGAGCCACGGGGATTCTTGTATAGATTTGCCAGAGGGCTTTAAAATTTTAGCCAAGACTGACAATACTCCCAATGCCGCTATTGCCAATCATCACAAACGTCTTTTTGGCGTGCAGTTTCATCCAGAAGTTGTCCATACAGAAGGAGGCTTAGCTCTGATTCGCAACTTTGTCTACCATATTTGTCAATGTGAACCTAATTGGACAACTGAAGCTTTTGTTGAAGATTCCATCCGCGATATCAGAAATAGAGTTGGTGATAAGAAGGTTTTACTAGCTCTCTCCGGCGGGGTAGATTCTTCAACCTTGGCTTTTCTACTTTACAAGGCTATTGGCGAGCAACTTACCTGTATGTTCATCGACCAAGGATTCATGCGCAAAGGTGAGCCCGAAAGATTGATGAAGATTTTTGATGAGCAGTTTAATATCCCCGTTGTCTATGTCAATGCTAGAGAACGTTTCTTAAAACAGGTTGAAGGTATAACTGATCCTGAAGAAAAAAGAAAACGTATTGGGTATGAATTCATTCAAGTATTTGAAGAAGAGTCTGCTAAGTATGGCCCTTTTGACTATCTTGCTCAAGGGACACTTTATCCTGATGTGATTGAATCAGCTGATACTAATGTAGATCCTAAAACTGGTGAAAGGGTAGCTGTTAAAATCAAAAGCCATCATAACGTAGGCGGATTACCTAAAAACCTACGTTTTAAACTTGTAGAGCCATTGCGTAAGATTTTTAAAGACGAAGTCAGAAAGGTAGGCCGTGCCATAGGATTACCAGAAGAAATTATTAAGCGGCATCCTTTTCCTGGGCCTGGATTGGCAATCCGCATCCTAGGAGAAGTCACAGCCGAAAAACTAAATATCTTACGCGATGCCGATTTCATAGTTAGAGATGAAATTAGTAAACAAGGACTATATAATGATTTCTGGCAGGCTTTTGCTGTGCTGCTCCCTGTTAAAAGTGTGGGAGTTATGGGAGATCAAAGAACCTATGCTTTTCCAATTGTGCTCAGGTTTATCACCAGTGAAGATGGTATGACAGCCGATTGGGCAAGGCCATCTTATGACCTTCTCGAAACAATCTCCAATAGAATCGTTAACGAAGTCAAAGGGGTCAACAGAGTCGTGTATGATATTACATCCAAACCACCTGGTACTATTGAATGGGAATAGAACAAGACAAGTTTAGTTTCGAGCGCAGATCAAGTGGGATACTTGTCCACCCGAGTTCCCTCTCTGGTGACCATGGCATCGGAGATCTGGGAAATCCGGCTTATAAATTTGTTAATTTTCTAGCAGAGTCTAAGCAAAAAATTTGGCAAATTCTCCCACTAGGTCCTACTGGCTATGGTAATTCCCCTTATCTATGCTACTCAGCTATTGCTGGCAACCCCATCCTAATTTCTCTAAATCTCCTAGAAGAAGCAGGCTGGCTATCTCCTGAAGATTTTACACAAAATCCCAAGCCCAATTTTCCTATTGATTATGTGGATTTTGATTTAGTTGGGCCCTATAAAATGGCTCTTCTAGAGAGAGCTTATGAAAATTTTATAGTTTCAAGATCTTCAGAAGAAAAAGAACTATTTGAACTTTTTTGTCAGCAGCAAGCTAGTTGGCTAGATGATTATGCGCTTTTTATGTCCCTCAAACAAGCCCATGATGGTGCAAGTTGGTACCAATGGGATAGGGAAATAGCAACTAGAGATCAATTGGCAATTTCTAATTGGAGAGAAAAACTAGCTTCGAGTATTTCTTATCATCAATTCTTGCAGTATGTCTTTTTTCAGCAGTGGTCATTACTTAAATCCTATGCCAATGAAAGGGATATATTAATTTTTGGAGATATACCCATTTATGTTGCTCATGACAGTGCCGATGTCTGGGCTAGTCCCGAAAACTTCCTGCTAGATTCTCAAACAGGCCTAGTTAAACTGATGGCTGGAGTACCTCCAGATTATTTCAGTGAAACAGGGCAGCTTTGGGGTAATCCTGTTTACAATTGGGAAAATTTAGAAACTACAGGCTTTAGCTGGTGGCTTGAGCGTATTGAAAAAATCTTTACCCTAGTTGATTTAGTAAGAATAGATCACTTTAGAGGATTTGAGGCTTTTTGGGCTGTACCCCAAGGGGAAAAGACTGCCCAACATGGTCAATGGATTAAGGCCCCTGGTGAGGAATTTTTTACCATATTAAGAGACAAATTAGGTCAATTGCCCATTGTTGCCGAAGATCTTGGGGTTATTACACCTGAAGTAGAAAAACTCAGGGATGATTTTAGCTTGCCCGGGATGAAAATACTCCAGTTTGCCTTTGGTTCAGACAGCGCAAATCCTTTTTTACCTTATAACTTAAATAATCAGCGTTGTGTGATCTACACAGGTACTCATGATAATGATACAGCTGTAGGTTGGTTTGAGTCACTCTCAAACTGGGAACGCACTAGGGTAATTGACTACTTGGGTTATATCAGCTCTAGAGGAATTCATTGGCAATTGATTCGTTTGGCTATGAGTTCGGTGGCAAATATCGCTATATTCCCTCTGCAAGATATCCTGGGATTAGGATCTCACGCTAGAATGAATACACCAGGAATAGCTGATGGCAACTGGACTTGGCGTTGCAAGCCGGATGCTTTATATTCTGAATTAGCTGAAAATCTAGCTCATTTGACAGATTTATACGGTAGATATTAGATATGACTCTTGCCAAGACATCAATTTTAGTTGATTTGGGTACTCAAAAACCCAATAAAACAATAGTAAAGATACCCAGCTTGGATTATCAAACTATTCATCTTGTTGAAGGGCGCTGGCGAGTTAAGATTCCTAAAATTGCTACAGATCAAGAGTTTGGCAATAAGTTGCGCTATTGGCTAGAGAAAAACAAATCAATTACCTCAGCTAGAATCAACCAAGCCGCAAGTTCACTGATTCTCGAGTATCAGCCCCAATTAATTAATTTTAGTGAACTTGAAAATACGCTACAAAATCTTCTCACTAGAAAAGACTGGATAGATTTTTCACTACCAGAACAAATTGACCAAGGAAAACTGGATATCTATTGGGAACGCTTGGGAATACCTATAGCTAGTTTAGGTTTAGCCCTAATAGCCTTACCTTGGGAATTACCACCACTATTAGTAGGTGGATTATTACTTGCTGCATCCTGGCCTGCCTATGTTCGCGCCTGGGAGGGAATTAACCAGGAAAAACAGTTAACCATTGATTTTCTCGATGCTCTGGTCATTGGCATGAATCTAAGCCAAGCACAATTTATTGCACCTGCTTTTATGATCAGTATGATTGAAGGCGGTGAGGTGATTCGTGATGCAACTGCCCGCTCTAGCGAAAGAAAAACCCTTGATCTTCTCGATAGTCTAAGTCAATATGTCTGGATTGAAAGAGATGGGCAAGAAATCAAAATTCCTCTCAAGCAAGTCCAAAATGGTGATCTAGTGGTGATCTATCCAGGAGACCTGGTTCCTGTAGATGGCAAGATTATCCGTGGAAGTGGCCTGCTTGATCAAAATAAACTCACAGGCGAATCAGTACCTGTACATAGAGAAATTGAAGATGAAGTATTTGCTTCTACTCTTTTGGTAGAGGGTAACCTGGTTGTCCAAGTAGAGCACACTGGTAAAGATACCAGAGCTGGTTTAGTTGTTGAATTAGTTAAATCGGCTCCTGTATATGATACCAGAATGGAAAATTACGCAGCTAAGTTTGCCAATTCTGCTGTTGTTCCCACTTTACTTATAGGTGGAGGAATCTATGGCTTGACTGGCGATTTAGCAAGAACAATCGGGATCCTCACTCTTGATTTTGGTACTGGGATTAGGGTATCTGTCCCTACTACTATTTTGACTGGGTTAACCCAATCTGCTAGAAATGGTGTCTATATCCGCAGTGGCAGAGCAATAGAAATGCTCTCTAGGGTTGATTGTGTGGTTTTTGATAAAACTGGGACCTTGACTCAAGGCAAAGCTTCAATAGTAAAGATAGAAAGTATTGACCCTAACATTACAGAGCAAGAAATTCTCACTCTGGCAGCTTCTGCTGAAAAAGGACTAACTCATCCAATAGCTCAAGCAATAGTTCAAGGGGCAGAAGACCGTGGTATTAATATCCAACAGTGTCAAACCTGGGATTATAAAGTTGGTCTAGGGGTTGTAGCTACTATTGAGGATAAAAGGGTTTTAGTTGGAAGTAGCCGGTTGATGGAAAGTGAGACTATAGATATCTCTGCTGCATCTAGCTTTAAAAATGGTGGTAATTCCCTGGCCTATGTTGCTAGAGATGGACAATTAATTGGCTTAATACTCTACGCTGACCCTATTAGAAAAGAAAGTAAACAAGTGATTGACCAGTTGCATGAACTTGGAATAGAAACCCACATGTTAACAGGAGATATAGCAAGGGTAGCTCACGCAGTAGCTTCAGAATTAAATATAGATCATGTCCATGCGCAGGCTTTTCCTGAAACAAAAGTAGAAGTAGTCCAGCAACTAAAAGCAAAAGGTAAGACAGTTGCTTTTATTGGTGATGGGATCAATGATTCAGCAGCTCTAGCTTACGCTGATCTTTCACTGAGTTTTGCCAATGGCAGTGATATTGCCAGAGAAACTGCCGATATAGTCTTGATGGATGATGATTTAACCGGACTTATCTATGGTCTGAAAATTGCTAAAGAAGTCATGGAGATTATCTATCAAAATGCGCTCATTGTGGCAATTCCCAACTTGGGAGCTTTAATAGCTGGTGTGTTTTTTACTCTCGATCCAATCATTGCAATCATCATCAATAATGGTTCAGCTATTGCTGCTGGTCTTAATGGCCTTCGCCCTGCTCTAACACCTAGTGAAATAGAAAAAACCCACCCAATCATTACAATTGGGTGAGCTTATTACAGAATCAATTAATTCTAACTAGCTTGCGAAGGCTTTGTAAAGCTTGGAAGCAGTAGTAGAGATTTTATTGAAGTTGTCGATGTTGCCTTTGATATTTTCAAAGAAACTACCAACATCGTTCACATCAACTGATTTGGTATCTTTAGCGATGGCAGAAAGAGCATTGGCAATGCCATTAAAGGAATCCTTGTCGGTAGCGAGCTTGTTGTTGAACTCTTTAGTTGCAACAGAAACCAATTTCTCTAGAGAATTTTCAAATTCACTGCCATATTTGTCGGTTTTATCAGCTAGCTCAGTAAAGGAATTAGCATATTTCTGGATGTTGTCTTGGCTCTTAGCGATAGCTTTAAGAATGTTATTTCTATCTTGAACCTTCAACTTGGGATCGCTAGCTTTTTGCAATTGAGCAGATAGATCTTTAATTAGCTTATCTGCAGTATTGAAGTTGCCTTCAAAAGTAGATTTGGAATTTTTGTTGTAGTCATTTAAAACAGAAGTCAGGAATGACTTACCAGCTTGGGTTACAATGTCTCCCAAAATATCAGCATTAGCCTGCTTGACTGTTACATTCATAAACAACAAAAGTGTCACACAGCAAACGGCCAATACTTTCTTGAATTGTCCAATTTTCATCGAATATTACTCCTTGAGTTCTCATACAAATTGTATATTCTGAGGGTTGATCAGTGGTTATACTGATTAACTTATAGCATGCCATGCCTATAAATTTACAAAATTCAGGGTTAATCTTAAGTATTTTTTTGTATTTACTTGAGCGCATTTTTAAGAGCATCGAGCACGGTTTGGGCATGTCCATTGGTCTTTACTGAGTACCAGCTCTTAGCAATTATTCCACTAGGATCAATTAAAAAAGTAGAGCGGATAATCCCAATTGATTCTTTACCCATGAATTTTTTGACTCCCCAAGCGCCGTAGCTCTCTGCTACTTGATGATCAAGGTCGCTCAATAGGGTAATAGTTAAGTTATGTTTTTCAATGAATTTACAGTGAGATTTTATTGAATCTGGACTAACGCCAACTACTTTGGCATTGAGAAGCTCAAATTCACTCAGCAAACTAGTAAAGTCGTTGGCTTCTACTGTGCAGCCAGGAGTATCATCTTTAGGATAAAAATAAAGTACTAACCAACTAGAGGCGAAATCTTCTAAAGAAACTGATTTCTCGTCGCTATCTAATGCCTGGAAAGATGGTGCTTTTGTTCCTGTCTGTAGTTTTTCGCTCATAATGTATATCTAGTCAAATAAGTAGCCAATCATGCTTAGAATACTATATATATTGCAAAATTTAAACATTAAATATAAGTAAATCTATATGCCAGATTATCTTTTAGAAATTGGTACTGAAGAGCTGCCCGCTGAATTTGTATCGAGCGCTCTAAAACAATGGGAGTCCCTAATTCCAAAACAATTAGAAGAAGAATTTCTCAAGCCGCAAAATATAAAAATCTACGCAACACCTCGTCGTTTAGCCGTCTTAATTGAAGGTCTTCCAGAAAGGCAATCAGATCGCCAAGAAGAAATTAAAGGTCCTCCTGTATCTGCTGCCTATGCTGATGGAAAGCCGACTGCTGCTTTAGATGGATTTCTCCGCAAGCAATCAGCAGCCCTTGAGGATGTTTCAATCCAGCAAACTGATAAAGGTGCTTTTGTCTTTTTGATTAAAAATATTACAGGACAAGCAAGTAGACAGATTTTGCCCAAGCTATCTATAAACTGGATTAGCGAATTACAAGGTAAACGTTTCATGCGCTGGGGTGATGGAGAGCTGAGATTTCCGCGCCCTATTCGCTGGATGCTAGCTTTACTAGATCAAGATATTCTGCCTCTAGAGTTAGTCAATGGCTCTAATACGATTAAAAGCGATAGGCTCTCCTATGGACACCGAATACTCCACCTTGAGCCAGTTACTATCTCTTCTCCTTCAGATTATCTTAGTGAGCTGCGCAAGGCCTATGTTGAGCCAGATTCGCTAGAGCGTCGTCGCTTGATTCTTGAGCAGATAGATGCTGCTGCCCAAACTCTTGGAGCCAAGGCTCAAATTTCTGATGAATTGCTTGAAGAGGTCATTAATTTGGTTGAATATCCCACAGCAATAGTTGGCGAATTTGAAGCTGAATTTCTTCATTTGCCAGTTGAGGTGATTACTACAGTGATGGTCACCCATCAGAGATATTTTCCAGTCAAAAAAGACGATCAACTTTTGGCAAATTTTATCACCATATCAAATGGAGATCCTGCAAAAAAAGATATTATCTCCCAGGGAAATGCTCGGGTCATTAGAGCTAGATTAGCTGATGCTCAGTTTTTTTTCCAAGCTGATCGCGATGAACCTCTAGAGAGCTATCTACCCCAACTAGAAGCTGTGACCTTTCAAGAAGAGCTAGGCACTATGCGCAGTAAAGTTGATCGCATTATTGATATTGCTCAAGAAATCTGCGCTCAACTTTCTTTCTCTAGAGAGCAGCGCAATGAAGTAGAAAGCGCGGCTCTTTTGTGCAAAGCAGATCTGGTAACTCAGATGGTCTATGAATTTCCAGAGCTTCAGGGGATAATGGGCCGCACTTATGCTATCTCTAGTGGTGAGAGTGAGATAGTAGCCCAGGCAATCCTAGAGCATTATTTACCCAGAACAGCCGATGATCAATTGCCGCAATCACTTCCTGGTCAAATTGTTGGGATTGCCGATAGACTCGATACTCTAGTTAGCATTTTTGGTATCGAACAGATTCCCACAGGCTCTTCTGATCCTTTTGCCCTAAGACGTAGCGCTAATGCCATTATTAATGTTATTTGGTATGCTCAATTGCCGATCAATCTTGCTCAATTAATTACAGAATCTGCTACGGATTTTGTCAATGCACATCCTCAAAGGCAATCACCCCAAACTAATGTCAATAAGTTCTTTTTAGCGCGTTTAAGAGCTCTCGCGCAAGATGATCTAAAAATTGACTATGATCTAGTTGATGCTCTGTTGGCTGAAAATATTCTAGAAGATAGAGCTCTTTCTAATTTATTAGATCTTCGTAAGAGGGCGCATTTTCTCCAATCTCTTCGAGATAATAACCAACTAGAGCAAATCTACGAAACTATTAATAGATCTGCTCGACTAGCTAGTAAAGGTTCTCTAGAATATTCAATTTTAGATCCTCAAGGTTTAATCAAGAGTGAACTTTTTGAAAAATCTAGCGAGCAAAGATTCTATAACGCCCTATTAGATCTTCTTCCCAAAACTCAAGCTGCTCTCAAGGATAATAACTATCAACTTCTAGTAGAAGGATTGATCACTATAGCTCCTATAGTCAGTGATTTTTTTGATGGGGAAGATAGTGTTTTAGTTATAGCTGAAGATCTAGCAGTTAGGGAAAATAGACTCAATCTGTTGAGTATTTTGCGCAATCATTGCCACGTTTTAGCTGATTTTGGAGCTATAGTTAAAGGTTAATTTATCTA
Organism: uncultured cyanobacterium; assembly: GCA_903887375.1. Classification (GTDB taxonomy): domain Bacteria; phylum Cyanobacteriota; class Cyanobacteriia; order Cyanobacteriales; family Microcystaceae; genus CAISPN01. The sequence continues at coordinate 15,000 of CAISPN010000065.1, read as the reverse complement.
CGCCTTAGAATCAGTCTAGTCCAATGGCCCAATGAGAGCTGATCACCATTTTTTAAAGGAACTTCTTTATTAGCTGGCAGGTTAAGTCCGTTGAGCTTAGTTCCATTGGATGAGCCAATATCCCGAATCAGTAAATTTCCTTGCTCTTGGTAAATTATTTCAGCATGACGGTGTGAAATAGCATCATCATAGTCTAGTGATATTTCTGGCAAAACTTGCTTTTTGTGGCTAGCTCTTCCGATTAAGCTCACCCCTTTTTCTAGAACAAAGATCATTGGTTCTTGATTTTCGGGTGGTTGCGGACCTTCAGCACGCTGCAAGCTAGGATCAACTATAGCCACAATTTCCCAACTATTGCTAGAAACAGAGGCGGCAGCTCTATTATTCAAGTTTATTGTGCTGTCTTCTTGAGTTTCTCTCTTGCTTAGATCGCCAGTACTTTCATCATCATTGTTATCTTCAATGAAGTCAAAATTGACTCTTTCCCATCTATAGCCACATTTTTGGCAGACGCTACTTAGTATGGGATCACCAAGAGAGAGACAATCTGGGCAGACTATCCCCTGTAAGTTCATAGATTCTTTTTTTAGCAACTAACTTCTTCTACATTCGATTATATTAGTCTGGGTTTGACATCAGTAGAAGACTCAAGTAGGGTAACACCAAGAAAATTTTTCAAAACTCTTGCTAAATTAAGAGTATTTGCTATACAATAAAATACTGTGATGAGCAATCCTCGGTAGCTCAGTGGTAGAGCGGTCGGCTGTTAACCGATTGGTCGTAGGTTCGAATCCCACCCGGGGAGTTTAAAAGAGTACTTAAGTTCTTTGATCTTATTTTAGATAGCTATCTGTTATGGGTAGCTATTTTTTTTAAGTTTTAACAAAATAAAAGCGGAAATGGATATAGCAAAGTATCAATTATCCTAGATAATAGCCTCAAGGATCTAGATATTTTAATTACATGAATATTCTTAGCCAGCTTAAAAATAATTCGCTAGCCCGTCTGGGCATTTTAATACTATGCATACTCTATATCAGTTGTATTGGTGCTGATTTTATAGCACCCTATGATTCCTATAGCTCCCAAGGTGACGATTCACTACTACCACCAACCGAAATCCATTGGCATAATCAAGATGGCAAATTGACCTGGCCCTATGTATACCCTACTACCCAAAGTCCAACCAATTTAGAGACAGGCCAAAGAGAACTCAAGATTAATCGCAATTTACCCTCGCCGATAACTTTTTTCACGAATGGTCATCTTTTTGGAGTCAAAGGTCCAGTTAGGATAAATATACTGGGTACTGATGAGCATGGTAGAGATCAATTCAGCAGATTACTCTATGGTGGAAGAGTTAGTTTATTTGTAGGACTATTGGGAGTTTTAATCTCCTTCCCAATTGGTATGCTAATTGGGGGAATTTCTGGTTATTTTGGTGGCTGGATTGATATTGTGTTGATGCGTATCGTCGAAATATTAATGACTATACCTAGCCTTTATTTACTAGTGGCCTTGGCTGCAGTCTTGCCTCTTGGACTAAGTAGTACCACACGTTTCTTGCTGATAGTTTTGATTACCTCATTGATCAGCTGGTCAAGTCTAGCTAGAGTAATTCGTGGTCAGGTACTCTCTCTCAAACAACAGGAATTTGTCCAAGCAGCAAGGGCCGTTGGAGCAAAACCATTGTATATAATATGGAAGCATATTTTACCCCAGACCACTAGTTACATTACAATTTCAGCAACTTTGGCTATACCTAGCTTTATCATTGCTGAATCAGTTCTGAGTTTTTTGGGTCTTGGCATTCAACAGCCTGATCCTAGTTGGGGCAATCTGCTAAGTTCAGCTAATAATGCCTCAATTATTGTCATGCAACCTTGGTTGATCTGGCCGCCGACTATTTTGATTATCTTGACAGTATTAGCTTTTAACCTACTTGGCGATAGTCTCAGAGATGCCCTAGATCCTCGCAGTTTAAAAAATTAACGATCTGGGATATCACCATCTGGGCTTATTAAATCGAGCAGTTTTTGTTTGATCTGTAGGTCCATAACTTCCCACTTCAACTTAGTATATTCAGACCTATCGTTAAACCCACCTAAAAAACCCAAGGGAATTTCAAACCCACCAGCCATATTGCGCCCGCCCCCAAAAAAGCGTCCAGAAGTATCCTTGCCAAGAGATTCTTTAATGAATTCGTCAGGATCTAGGGTTAACTTGTTGGTTCGCAGTGAGCCTACTACCAGTTCGATTTCTTCATCTTCATTATGGACAATTCCATAGACCACTGCGGTATGGATATTCTCTTCAGTTACTAAAAAGTCAGCTGCTTGGGGGATAGCATCGCGATCATCGTAGCGCAAATAACCCACACCAGCTATAGAAAAGTTATTGCGAATCATCCGTTTAGATAGAGCCTTCTCGATGACCTCCATTACCTTTCTAGAGCGCGCAGAGCATAATACTGAATTAAGTAGTTGGGCATCATAAAATCGGCTGAGATAACCGGCAGCTATAAAATCTGCCTCACCTGCCTGTTTAAGCTGATTGGTATCAGAGCGTACACCATGCATCAGCGCTGTAGCACATTTGATGTGCATAGTGTTACTAGTATTAAATTGCAATAAACCAGATTGTATATATTGGGTCAAGAGCGTAGCAGTAGAGCCAACTTGGGTACGAATATCAATGAATTCAGAAGATAGCTCACCCTGCTTTGCATGATGATCTATCACAACAACTAAAGGAACATGAGCCTGTTTGATAATGGGAAATAATTGACTATTAGTTCCTTGACCATCTACTAAAACGCAGCCTTGGTAATCGGCGAGATTTTGCTCTTTGAGAGCTTGTATTGTCATTCGACGAGCTGGTATCCCAGTTAAGCGAACTAAAGCGATGTTCTCTTGATGGGAAAGGGTACCAGCATAGATAATTTCACATTCAATCTCAAACTGCTGTGCTATCAACTGATAAGCCCAGGCACTAGAAAGGGCATCAGGATCCGGAAAATCTTGGGTCAAGATGATGTGACGTTCACCTCGATGATTTTCCAAGGTCTGTCTGAATTTTTCGGTGATCGTACGATTTTGAGAATAGACACTGCCATTGGCTGAAGCGACTTCGGCAGTCTGGGCTTCTGCTAAATGATGATCATGGGACGATTCGGAATCTTGGACTATTTGCAAAAGTTCTGATGTCATTTTGTCTTAACTAACAGAATTAATAAGCACAGATCTAAGTTATAACCTAGTCTGTTAAATTACGGAAACTTCATTCTTGCTCAATTGGAGCAAAACCCTGACGTTGTATATTTTCACTGATATGTCGTGGTTCTAGAAACTGCAGCAGGTAGTCTGGACCACCGGCTTTAGAGCCAACTCCCGATAGTTTAAAACCGCCAAAAGGCTGACGAGCTACGATAGCTCCTGTGATACTCCGATTGATATAGAGATTACCCACTTCAAATTCTTTAGTAGCTCTTTCTATATGTTCGGGAGTGCGCGAATATAGCCCGCCAGTAAGCGCGTAGTCAGTGCCATTGGCAACGCTAAGCGCTTGAGAAAAATCATTGACGGGAATGACCGCCAAGACTGGGCCAAATATTTCTTCTTGGGCAATGGACGCATTTTCTGGCACATCTTTAAAAATGCTGGGAGGAACAAAGTAGCCATTAGAGGGAATCTCACCTGAATAGATTAATTTTCCTTCCTGCTTACCTTTTTCAAGATATTCCAAAATACGTCTACGGGCGTTATCGTCAATCACAGGTCCAATCTCTGTGGCAGGATCTTCAGCGTTACCTACATTCAAAGCTGAGCTAGCCTCAACCAAACGTTTTACAAAGTTTTCATAAATAGATCCTAGCACTATCACTCTAGATGCGGCCGAACATTTTTGTCCACTATAACCAAAGGCGCTATAGACTACCCCAGCAACTGCTTGATCTAGATCTGCGCTTTCATCTATGATGAGAGCGTTTTTACCACCCATTTCGGCTATTACTCTCTTGAGGTGCTTTTGGCCAGGTTTGACCAAGGCCGCTTGGGCATAAATACGACAGCCAACTTCTCTTGAACCGGTAAAAGCTATCAGATGAACATCTGGATGCTCCACCATATGCGCTCCGACTAAAGACCCTTTGCCTGGTACGAATTGCAATACTCCTGCCGGTATACCGGAGGAAATTAAAATCTCAACCAGTTTGGCCGCAATCACTGAGGAAGTTTCAGCCGGTTTAAGTAAAGTACAATTACCGGCAACTAAAGCTGCAACAGTCATGCCAGTGGTTATAGCTAAGGGGAAGTTCCAAGGCGATATCACCAAAGCCAAACCTCTTGGTTGGTAGTGATAGCGGTTAGTTTCCCCAGCTACATCAAAGTTGACTCCTTGCTCTAGCCTTAGCATTTCACTGGCGTAATAGTTACAAAAATCAATAGCTTCAGAGACCTCTGCATCAGCTTGAGGTATAGCTTTACCTACTTCCAAACAAATCCAGGCTGATAGCTCGTGGCGTTGCTGTTCGAGTAATTGGGCAGCTTTTTGTAAAATGGCAGCGCGCTCTTTAGCTGGGGTAGATTGCCAAGTAGCGAAAGCTTTTTTAGCTCCCACAATTGCCATTTCGGCCTGTTCAATAGATATCTGGGCTACTTTACCGATTATCTCTTGAGGATTTGAAGGGTTTTGCGAATTAATCAGGTTTTCGCTTGAAACATACTCTCCATTAATCCAGGGTAAGTAAGTATTGCCAAGGCTATCTTTGACTTTTGCTAGGGCTAATTGAGCTTTTTTGAGCAGTTCTTGACGAGAATAGTCAGTATCTGCTGAATTGGTAAAGACTTGCGAGCTAGTTTTTTTATCTAATTTGACCACTACTGGAGGAGCGATCAACTCATCAACTGAGCGTCCTTCCAAATCCTGCCTCAAAAATGAGCTATTGGCTGTATTTTCTAAAAGGCGGCGAATCAGGTAAGCCATCCCAGGTAATAGTTTTCCGTAAGGCGCATAAACCCTGACACGATGACCTCTTTTGACTAGAGCTTTGGCGATATCATCTCCCATACCATAGAGTACCTGCATTTCAAAGCGACGCGAAGGAATCTTCAGTCCCTCGGCAATTGCGCAGGCTTTGGCTTGGGTTCTCACATTATGTGAACCAATAGCAGCATAAAGATATTCATGGTTTTCTAACAATAATTGAACGAGACGCTCAAAATTGAGATCCGTAGCAGCCTTTTGGTCATAAACAGGACTAGGCCAATGATTCTGGAGCGATTTGATGGTCTCTTGATCCCAGTAGGCTCCTTTAACCAGACGGATAGTAATAGGAGTTGCTCTTTTTTTTGCCCACTCAATCCAGCCTTTGAGATCATTTTCAGAATCTTGGAGATAACCTTGGACAGTAACACCAATATCGCTTCTTTGGCAAAATTCTTCTTCAAGCAGAAGCTCTTGTAAGATCTTGATAGTCAAATCTTTATAGACATACTGTTCCATATCAAAATGAATAGCAGATCCAAGTTCTTGCGCCTTTCTCAGGAGGATACGGATACGCTGAAGGACTTTTTCTTTACTTCCTTGAGGATCAATCGGTGAAAATTGGGAATAAAAGGCAGTTAGTTTGACTGAAACTTGAACCTTGGGGATTATTTGCTCATCTGCTTGATCTATTTCTTTAACTTGCGACCAATTGTTACTAGCTTGGCAAAGCTGCTCTAGAAGATCTAGATAGGTATCTAGATATTTTTGGGCCTCAACTTCAGAAATAACAGCTTCACCTAGAAGATCTATGGTGAAGGCTTGTTTTTGTCCTCGGAGCTTTTCGATAGTTTTAAGTACTTGGGGAATTGTTTCGCCAGCAATATATTTAAAAGCGAGGGTTTCTACTGCTTTACTGACTGAAGCAGCAGCAATCTGAGCCGGGGCTGAAGTAGGCTCAGTGAAATTCATAATACCCTTGAGCGCGCTAGGTAATTCTACTTGAGATCCTGTTAGATACTGTTGCAGATGCCGGGCTATTTCGGTTTTACTTTTGAGAGCGGGCAAAGCGTCAATAAAGCGAAACAACTGCATTCTGAGCCCTTCATTGGACATGGCAAAATCCATTAGTTTTTCATCTAAACGGATCTGCTGCTGCATCCTTCCCCAAAGTGAGCCTTTGTTTTTACGAGTGAATTCTAGTAACTCTCTGGCTATAGTCTGTGTTTGATTTTCGTACTGCTGAGGCAACACTCTATTACTCTTCTCCTAAAGACATGTCAAAAAAACGGTATGAGCTGTTTCATATGCCCTATTAGGTGATTCTATCGCCTCTGATGACTATCAGAATGTATAAATTGAGCCTTAATTGTTTTCAAGCTGAGATAATTAGTTAACCTGATAGACAAAGCTCTCAGTAGCCCAGGTTTTAAGATCTAGAACATAACGTTCTGATATGCCACTATCTGTTTTTTTAGCTTGATCTAGATCTTCTAAGATAGATTGAATGATTTCTAAAGAATGAATAGACTTATTAGAGGTTGAATTTTGGGCTAGAAACTTTTGGGTCGCTGTAAATTCAGACTGAGCGCAGATTAAAAAAATTTCATTGCGCCCTGGCGCAGAAGAAGTATGCGGTGTACTTTGGTATATTTGTTGTGGGTTTATTGCTTCTTTGGTCAGTAGTTTTACCAAAATCCCCTCACGAGAATCAAGTCTTACTAGTAAAGCTTTAATAGGCTGGGAACCTAGGTTTTCTATTGTGTATCGCCAAAAACTCCCTGAAGCCACAATGAGCGATTCAGGGTTTTGGATCTTGTCATTGCCCTTATCAAACCCAAAGCGCACTGGTAATCTATAAGAGCGCTTATTAAGAATAAGTCTCCAGAATTTTAAGGCCAATAAATGTTTAAATTCGGGAATTAAACGAGTAATCACCAGCTTAAGAGCATCACCTGGTTGGGAAACTATTGTCTTAGGTTGACCACTTGGATTAGATAACACATAACTAATGACATTTGAATCATTTGAACTTGTCTGTTTAAAAATTAGACAATCTGCCGTAATCTCCCCAGCAGGGACTATAACAGTTTTGATAGGTACATTAGAAGAGATTGCACTGGTAGCGTCAACTTTTTCGATCCGATCTAGGGCTCCATCTAAAGCAATCAAAAGAGGTATATCTCGCTCAATTACCCTGACAGATTCCCTAAAAAGATCTCCTTTAGCAGTTTTGGATTGGCCTATCAAAAGGCCTTTAGCTAGTTGACCTTCTTTACTTTTTACTTTGACAACCACCGAATCATCATTGACCAGGCTATAGCTAGAATTGACACCACTATAGGCTAAAACTGGAAGAGTCAATCCCACTAATTTAAGATCAATATTTTTACCATCTGGATCTAGACCAGTTACGATTGCTTCCGCTACGCTCGAATCTTGTAGTTCGCTAAAATAGCTTAACAATGAAGATTTGTCTTTAGAGGCTATGACTTGAGGCTGCTGTTTCGGCGCTATCGTTTTCAGGGTTTGAGTAACCTTGGAAATAGTACTAGAGATTGGGACATTTGCAGGTAATTGCCAAAGATATGAGCTCAAGGCATAGGTAAATAAACCAGCATTAAAATTATGCAAACTCACTTCGCTTGCTAGTTGTTTATCCTGAGCAGCGCGCAGTATGATCCTAGGAGCTGAATATTTGGGCGCTAGCTCGAGAAGATCACTACCTAAAAGTTTTAAATCTGACTGTTGAGCTTTTGGACAGGAGCGTATTCTCAAATCTCCTTCCAAATTAGTGTTTAGGCTATAGTAACTAGTGTCTAAAACCAGGGTTACACGATTTGTATTGAGGCTGCGAGCTAGAAGGAACAAAGTCGATTCCGGCAGTATAGACAGATCACAAGTGACATAGCCGCGATTGATTTTCTCTCCCTGAGCTGCTATTTCACAGCCATAGCCACTATAGTGAAAAAGAACAACATCATCAGCTTTAGCTTGTTTGATAAGATGTTCAACAAAAGCGTTGATAATTGACTCACCTGTTGCCTTTTGGTCAGTGAGCTTCAAAATATTAGCAGGTTTAAATCCAAAGCGATTGATTAATAGGTCGTTTTGCAACTCTACATCAGTAACGGCACCTCTAAGATGAGATATCCCAGTATACTGGTCAATTCCGACTAGAAGAGCTAGTTTATTGGCAGTCGGATCAGATAGTACTGAAAAGGTCTTTCCTAACCCTCCACCTAGTACTAAACTAGCTAACCCAACTTGTTGAACAAAGTCTCTTCGACTCAATGACATATCACTATGCTAATTACTTGAGCGCATGGCCTTAGCTAACTCACTTGCTACTTCAGGGCGCGAGAATTGCGGAGGAGGTAACACTCCTGCACGCAGCATCTCACGAACTTTTGTTCCTGAGAGATGGACTCTTTCTTCTGGCAGAGAAGGGCTCGTTTTAGTAGTAGCCATCTGCTCAGTCCGTTTACAGTAAAAAGCATGTTCAAACATCATAGGCACAATACCTAGCTCTTGAGGAGTAAACTCGTTAAAAATATACTGAGCATCATAGGTTCCATAGTAGTTGCCTACACCGGCATGATCCCTGCCTACGATAAAATGAGTACAGCCATAGTTCTTGCGAATCAGGGCATGAAATATAGCCTCTCTAGGGCCAGCATAACGCATAGCAGAGGGATTGATTGCTAGAATCACCCGATTTTGGGGAAAGTAATTCTCTATTAATATTTCATAGCAGCGCATTCTGATATCAGCAGGAATATCATCACTTTTGGTTGCACCAACTAGAGGATGAAGAAACAGTCCATCAACAACTTCTAGAGCGCATTTTTGAATATATTCATGGGCGCGGTGAATGGGATTACGGGTTTGAAAGCCTACAATAGTCTGCCAGCCTTTTTCTTGAAAAAGTCCCCGTGATACTGCCGGATCGATTTGGTATTTAGGAAAAAAGGGATGCTCTTTTCTCTCTAACAGCCAAATAGGCCCAGCTAGGTTGACTTCTCCCTGCTCGTAGACAACTTTCACGCCAGGATGGTCAATATCATTGGTAAGATAGACTTTTAGGGATTCTTGCTCTTTGTCATAGCTATATTTTTCGCTCAGCTCAAGAACACCAACAAATTCTCCAGTAAAATCATCTAATCGAATATAGCCACCAATAGGCAGAGGTTCGGCAATCTCTTTAGCAACAGATAAAGTCACTGGAATAGACCAAGGCAATCCATTCTCTAAGCGCATATCATTGACAACGCTCAAGTAATCCTTTTCACCTAAAAAACCAGAAAGAGGACTAAAACCGCCAATAGCAATCATCACTAAATCTGAAAGAGCCCTTTCATCAAGCTGTATTCTTGGTAAACTTTCAGATAATTCGAGAAATTGTTGATACTCTTGCTCGGTTGCAATACGGTTGATCAATACACCGCCGTGGGGGGCTATTCCATTGGTCTTTGTCATAGTTATATGTTGATTATTGCTTGATGCGTGCCACGATTGATCCTATCAGAAATGAACAGTTTTTTTTTTATGAGTTAGATTTACTAAAGTAGCTTTGCAAAAATTTCAAGGAGTCTTTATGCTTGAACTGTATCAATTTGAATTTTCGCCCTATTGCGAAAAAGTTCGTCTGATCCTAGATTATAAGGGACTAGACTACCAAAAGATTGAAGTAACACCAGGAGTAGGGCAGGTGGAAATATATCGCATCTCTGGACAAAAACAACTTCCCGTCCTCAAAGATGGTTCCACTATCGTAGCTGACTCTACAGAAATTGCCCTCTATCTAGATCGCAAATATCCTGAAAAGCCTATCTTGCCATCTGATCCAGTTGCTCGTAGCCAATGCCTGATTTGGGAAGAATGGGCAGATTCGACTCTTGCCAAAAAAAGTAGATTGCCTATTTTGGACTATATCAAGAGCGATGCTGGTATGCGCAGCGCCCTTTTACCATCACAAACTCCGGATGTTGTTAAAACCTTGCTCAACTCATTACCTAGTGAAGTTTTTGAATTTTTAGGCTCTGGTATCGGCATTAGCAAAGAGGTAATCTCTAAAGCTAATAAAAATTTGCGAGATACCTTGGACAACTTAAATACAATATTAGTATACAAGCCCTATCTAGTAGGAGATAGCCTGAGCTTAGCCGATCTCACTGTGGCAGCCTTAACTATAGGCATCAAATCACCACCAGGAGACTACCTCGATATCCCCGCTCAGCTCAAAAACAGAGGAATTCCTGGTATTGCCGATGATCCAACTTACGAGAATTTCTTTCGCTGGAGAGATCAAATCTATCTCAACTATCGCAAACCACTGACTACATCCAGGGCAAGTACTAGTCCATCTTCGATTGAAATAGAATAATTAAATAATAATTGTAATGGCGGGAACCAATCCCTTATTCTAGAAATAAGGATTACTTTCCCGCTTTATTTTCACGACACTGAATTATTCTTTTATGATTAAGTCCTGGTTAGTTACTCTGTTGTTGGTTATTGGTTTGTTTTTACCTGGTTGTGCCACAACCATCGGTGATATGAAGACCTTTGTTGATACAGCTGATGGTTATCAGCTGCTGTATCCCAATGGTTGGGTTCCGGCTGATATCAAGGGCGCTTCTTTGGGACTCGATGCTATTTTCCATGACATCATAGAACCTAGCCAAAATTTGAGTGTGATCATCAGTCAAGTCAGCGCTGATAAAAAATTAGAAGATCTAGGTAGTGCTACAGAAGTAGCTAATCATCTTCTTGCAAAAATGAACGAATCAGCCACCAACAAAGGTGAAATTTCTCTAATTGATGCTCAATCGCGCGTCTATGAAGGTAAAACTTACTATAACCTTGAATATCAGGTTAAATTTCCAGATCAACGCCAAAGACACGATGTGGCCAGCGTGGTGATCAATAAAGGCAAGCTCTATACTCTAGATGTTTCTGCTCCAGAACGACGTTGGAACAAAATCAAAGATAGCTTCTATACTGTAACCAATTCTTTTTCAGTCTACTAGTTATCCTTGTTGAGTATGAGCGCACCTACTTTTGTTCTGGCTTCAGCCTCTCCTGCCCGGCGGCGCCTATTGGAAAGCGCTGGGATCAACCCACTTGTTTGTCAAAGTGACTTTGATGAATCACTAGTTGAATCAAATGATCCTATGACCTTGGTTAACCTTCTCGCTCAAAGTAAAGCTCAAGTAGTATCTAAAAAGTTTGAAAATTGTCTGATTCTCGGTTGTGATTCACTTCTAGCTATGGAAAATCAGACCTTTGGCAAGCCTCAATCTCCTGGTGAGGCAATCAGAAGGTGGCAGAAAATGCGCGGCAAAAGTGGTCAACTGCTCACTGGACATGCTCTTTTGGATCAACGTCAAGATCGCTGGATCGTCAAATGTGGCATTACCAATGTACATTTTGCCGATGTTGATGATGAGACTATAACTTCCTATATTGATAGTGGAGAGCCAATGGCTTGTGCTGGTTGCTTTGCTTTAGAAGGAAAAGGTGGCTTATTGGTAGAGAAAATTGAGGGCTCTCACAGCAATGTAATCGGTTTGAGCCTTCCTCTACTCAGAACAATGCTCCAAGAACTAGGTTATCAATTGGCCCACTTTTGGTCTTAGAGCAAAATTATTTTTTTATAAATCTCATGGCTAAAAATATTTACTACGACGACGAGGTACAGAAGTCTTTCTTTTTACCGGACTCTAAGCCCCATTACAATCCTGATAGTCCAGGTCAAGTCAATCACATCTTTCTTGATATTGAACTAGATGTAGAAAGAGAGTATTTAGCAGGAACCTGCACGATTAAATTGACTCCTGTTAGAGGAGGTATTAAAGATTTAATCTTAGATGCTGTTGATCTAGAAATCCAGGCAGTAACGATTGATAAATTGGCTGTGCCTTTTTCCTACGATGGTAAGGAACTAAAAATTAATCTCCTCCAACCTACAAGTGATTCGACTATAGAACTTGCCATTAAATATCAAGTTTGCCAGCCACAAAGGGGTATATATTTCATTAAGCCAAATTCAGACTATCCTGATAAACCAACTCAGATCTGGACCCAAGGCGAAGATGAGGATTCACGTTTTTGGTTTCCCTGTTTTGACTATCCTGGGCAATTGGCTAGCTCAGAGATTAAAGTAAAAGTGCCCAAACCTTTGATTGCCGTTTCCAATGGAGATTTGATTAACAGTGAAGATCTTGGTGAAAGTACTATCTATCACTGGCTACAAAGAGATATTCATCCTACCTATTTGATGACCTTAGCCGTAGGCAATTTTGCTCAAATAGAAGACAAATGGCGTGATATTCCAATTACCTACTATGTAGAAAAAGGAAGAGAAGATCAAGCGCTATTGAGTATGGGTAAGACGCCTAGAATGGTGGAGTTCTATAGCCAGAAATTTGGCTATCGCTACCCGTTTTCCAAATATGCCCAGGTCTGCGTAGATGATTTTATTTTTGGGGGCATGGAGAACACTTCGACCACTATATTGATGGATCGCTGCCTACTAGATCAAAGAGCGAGCTTAGACAACCTTAGAACTGAAACCTTGGTAGCTCATGAGTTAGCCCATCAATGGTTTGGGGATTTAGTAGTGATTAAACATTGGTCACATGCCTGGATTAAAGAAGGGATGGCCACCTACAGTGAAGTTCTCTGGATCGAGGCAGAATACGGTCAGCAAGAGGCGGCCTATTACCGCCTAGGAGATATTAGAAACTATCTACATGAAGATAGCTCACGTTATCGCCGTCCTATTGTAACCAATGTCTATAGAGAGGCAATCGAACTCTATGATCGTCACCTTTACGAAAAAGGCGGCTGCGTTTATCATATGATCCGCTCTATTTTAGGAGATGAGCTCTTTGACAAGAGCATTGCTAATTTCGTAAACACCTATGCTCACCGTACGGTAGAAACAATAGATCTTCTTAGAACCATTGAAAGCACTACTGGTTATAATCTCCAACCTCTTTTTGATCAGTATGTTTTCCGAGGTGGACATCCTGAGTTTGAAGTTGAATATAGTTGGGATCAAGAAAATAATTTAGCAAAATTGACCGTCAAACAAACCCAGCAGGATCTTTTTGATCTGAAAATCCCGCTTGGCTTTGGCTATAACGATCAAAAGATGAAGATTTTTAATCTGCGTTTTTACCAAAAAGAGCAAACTTTCTATTTACCTATTGAGCAAAAACCGGAATTTATTAGTTTTGACCTCGGGAATAATTATCTCAAAACAGTCACTCTCAAGTATCCTTTGGCTGAATTAAAAGCCCAGCTCAAGTATGATAATGATCCTATTGCAAGGACTTTTGCTGCTGCCGCTCTGGGCAAAATGGGCACAATGGCTGTACTGGCAATCTTTAAAGAAGCCCTCTCTAGTGAGTCTTTCTGGGGCGTGCGCTTAGAAATAGTCAAACAACTAGGTAAAATTCAGCTCAATGCAGTCGAAGAAATTCTCCAGAGCGCTTTGGCTGATTCTAATCCGAAAGTACGCAAAGAAGTTTTAGCTCAACTTAGTAAGTTCAAAAACATTCAGACTTTCAACATATTTAAAGATTACTTGGCTAAAGGAGATCCTAGCTACTATACAGAAGCAGCAATTGCTCAAAATCTAGGTAGTTTAGCTACAGCTACTTTTCAAGAAAAACAACCAGAAGTTATTGAACTTCTGCAAGATGTACTAAAAAATAGAGGTGGATGGAATGAAGTAGTCAGAGCCGGAGCGATTGCCGGTCTGAGTGAATTAAAAAATAATCCCAAAGCAGTAGAAATTATCCTAGAGTATACTAAAGCTGGTGTTCCTCAGCCTCTGCGTTTAGCTGCTATCCGCTCTTTGGGCTCAGTATCTCTGGCGCAAAAAGAATCAGAGCTTGAGATGATTGCTGAACAACTGCAAAGCCTTGCTAAAGAATCTTTCTTCCTCACCCAGGTAGCTGTTTGCAGCGCTGCTGGACAAATGCAAACTCCATCAGCAATTACTATACTGGAATCTTTAGCTGGCCAAACTCTAGATGGTAGAGTTGCTCGTATCGCTCAAGAAGCCATCTCTAAAGTTCAAGCAGCTCTAGGTACAGAAAAAGGGTTGGACCAATTGAGAGAAAAATTAGACAAGATCACAGAAGAAAATAAAGATCTTAAAAGCAGACTAGCTGCTCTAGAAGCTAAATTAGACAGCAAAGAAAACGCTAAATAATCTCACCTAGGCCAAGAGAAAATCTTGGCCTATTTTTTAAAGGGCTGAGACTTCTATGTCAATTTCTGCTATAACTTCAGGATGAAGTTTTAACTGTACTTTATAAGATCCAGTTTCATTGATTTCTGGTAAAGTTATACCACGTCTGTCTACTTCGACCTTGGCTGTAGATTGTATCAGCTCAACAATATCTTGAGCAGTCACAGTTCCAAAAATAGCATTGCCTTCTCCTACTTGTTTACCAATGGTAAATTTCTTGATTGAATCAAGAGAGGCCTTTTGGGCTAAAGCATCCTGCTTAAGGCCAAGTAATCGCTGACGCTCTTTTTCTTTTTTAATTTCAACTTCTTTGAGGACTCCTGCAGTAGCTAAAACACCTAGACCTTGAGGAATCAGATAGTTTCGCGCATAGCCAGGGGCAACATCTACTAGATCGCCTACTTTACCCAATTTGGTAACATTTTGATTTAATACTACAGATAAACGTTTTACCATATTCTCTCCTAAAGACTCCGAACCCCTTATTTTATAGCATTTAATTGTCATGGTGCAATAGTCCATTGTGAAAAAAAAAAGATCCCCTCAATGGAGATCTATAAATCTTATTTTTTAAAACTTAGAGAGCGTTACCACGTGGGAGAACTTCTTCAGGGAAGACAAATCTTTCGTGAATCTGATCTTGGGGTGACATCCAAGCTCTCATTCCCTCGTTCAAGAGAATGTTTTTGGTATAGAAGGTCTCAAATTCTGGATCTTCTGCTGCTCTTAACTCTTGAGATACGAAATCG
>CAISPN010000064.1 GCA_903887375.1 uncultured cyanobacterium | reverse complement strand
GGCAAAATCAAGAGTCACTTTATCTAAAAGAGCGCCAGAGAGATCGGCATTTTGTAGATCTGCTTTGAGTAAATTTGCTTCAGTTAAGATACCATTGCTCAAATTGGAATTATTCAATTATTGTCAGCAAAGCTAGGAGCTGGAATTGATACCAAGCAGATTGCCAATAGAAAAAGGGCTAAGAGATCTCTGAGCAGTTTCATATATTTTTTTAAAGAGTTGGAAATTCTCCCAACATTTTAACCTCAGGTTCTAGCAAAATAGAACATCTATCTTTTACCTGCTCTCTGACATGATGAATCAGACGAAAAACATCACAAGCCTTGGCTTGACCTTGATTGACAATAAAATTAGCATGTCTTGGGGAAACTTGAGCCTGTCCAATTTGATAACCCTTAAGTCCCAACTGTTCAATTAATCTGCCTGCAGCTTGAGGATAAGGATTGCGAAATACACTGCCACAACTTGGCTTATCATAAGGTTGTGATTGCTTGCGGCTATTAAGATTTCGGCTAGTTGTTGCCTTAATTACTTCTTTATCATAGCCAGGCTCTAGCTCAAAAGTTGCTTCTAAGACTAGGCAGCTCTGTTTTTGCAAAACAGAGCTACGATAGCTAAATTGAAAATCTTCTCTAGTTAAGTTTGATAAATCTCCAGAAGGGGAAGCAACCTTGGCAGAGCTTAAAATATCTGAGATGGATTTACCATGTGCTCCAGCATTCATCACTACAGAGCCACCAACTGTTCCAGGAATTCCCACAGCCCACTCCAATCCGCTCCAACCTAATCTGGCAGCTATCCAGGCAATACGAGCAATGGGCTCACCAGCAGCAGCAGTTATCTTTGCTTGAGAATAATCTATATGGTAATAGCGCAAGTAGCGAGTACTCAGGACCAATCCCGGTAGACCTTGATCACTAATTAACAAATTAGAGCCAGCACCTAGAAAAGTTAGCGGAACTGATTGGCTTGCATACCATTCAAAGACGGTTTCCAAATCAGACTGCTTACTGATTGAGGCATACCATTGAGCCTTTCCCCCAATACGATAAGATGTCAACTCACCTAAGCTAACATTCGACTGGATAACAGCTGTAGAAGAGGGAATGATCAAAGAATGGGTCATTGGACTGTCCAAAAAAATTTGTTAAATAAACAATCTATTTTATTGTATAGGTGTTAATTAATTGTGGAATCACTTGATTGAGATTACCAGCTCCTAAAAACAATACCCAGTCTCCTGGTTGCAGAATAGTTTGTAAAAATTGGGCAAGTGAAGTCAAATTTGGATGATAGTATGCACAAGGATGATGTTGGCTGACTAGATTAACTAATTTTTCACCATCAATCTTTTCTAGATTTGGTTCACCCGCTGAATAGATATCGGTTAAAACCACCAAATCGCTATCAGTAAAAGAAGTAGCATATTCATCCATAAATTTAGCAGTTCGACTGTAGCGGTGAGGTTGGAAAACTGTAACAATCCGCTTATCCTTTAATAGAGCTAGCTTGGAACGAGCAGCTGAGAGAGTTGCCTGGATTTCACTTGGATGGTGGGCATAATCATCGATAAAGGTTATCCCATTTGCTGTACCTTTTAGCTCAAACCTTCTTTTGGCTCCAGTAAAGCTGGCCATGGCTTTTGCAATCACTGCAAAATCTAAGTTCATTTTTCTGAGAACAGCTATAGCAGCTAGAGCATTGCTGATATTGTGTTGGCCGGGAATCGAAAGCTTTAGAGAACCTAATTTTTTTCCCTTTTCCCATATTTGAGATGTGCTTCCATCTGGTCCATAAACCATTTCAGTAGCAGTGTAGTCAGCTTCAATTGCTGGATCTAAGCTATAGGTAATATTTGGCTCAAAATATTCTCTAATGGCTGGCCAATCCAGACAAACTACTAAATTCTGGCATTGTCTAGCGAAAACTTGGAATATTTCAATGACCTGGTCTAGATCTTGGTAATGGTCTGGATGATCTAGCTCAATATTGGTAATCACCCCGATACTCGGTGAATATTTCGATAGAGAGCCATCTGATTCATCAGCCTCGGCTACCAACCATTTGCCTTCTCCTAAACGGGCATTGCCCTCCCAAGCATCTACTTCTCCACCGATAATGATTGTCGGATCTAATCCAGCTTGGAGCAGAACATAGCCAATCAAGCTACTGGTTGTGGTTTTACCATGTGTGCCAGCTACAGCGATACTCTGTTGTTCCTTAATTAGCGCTGCTAGTATATCAGAACGATGGAAAATAGGATAGCCTAGATCTTGGGCTGCTTTATACTCAACATTTTTCTCTGAAATTGCTGTAGAGCATATAATCTGCGGAGTTTTCTTGAAAAGACTGGTTTCAACTTGACCAGTATGTTCAGGGTGAAGATTGAAAAAATCTAAATTTCTTGGACCTTGCTCGTTAAAGACATGGGCACCAACTGACTGTAAACGCTCAGTAATATTGCTAGGACGAAGGTCAGAGCCAGATACTGGTAATTGGCGTTTGGCTAAGATATAGGCCAGAGCAGACATGCCTATACCTCCAATCCCAATAAAATGAAAGGGACTGCCACTAAAATCAACCGTTTTCACTAATTCTATCTCCTGACGCACCTCGATCTCCCAGATACCACTTGAGCTTGATGTTTCATATGGTCTGAATCTTCAGTAATTAAGTAATTAAATTGTATGGCACAATGCCATCTCAGTTACATAGGACACTAAAAAAATCAAATTAGTTTCTCAAAAAAAATAAGAATTTTTAAAATATGTCTATCAATCGATCCAACCTTTAGGGTATGATTGGGTCTATTAATATTTTTTTAATCTATAGGACAATTGCAGTGACTATTAGAGTAGCTATCAACGGATTTGGTCGCATTGGACGGAACTTTTTAAGATGCTGGTTAGGTCGTGAAAATTCGGGTCTTGAAGTAGTTGGCATCAATGACACTTCAGATCCAAAGACTAATGCCCACCTACTGAGATATGATTCAATGCTTGGTCGTCTAGATGCCGATATTGTACCTGGCCAAGACACAATCACAGTCAATGGCAAAACTATCAAGTGTTTTTCTGATCGCAATCCACTAAATTTGCCTTGGGCTGCTTGGGGTGTTGATTTAGTAATTGAGGCGACAGGTGTATTTGTTGATTTTGAAGGCGCTTCTAAACATGTCAAAGCTGGTGCTAAAAAAGTGCTAATTACCGCTCCTGGCAAAGGAAGTGATGTAGGTACTTATGTTGTAGGTGTTAATGATAATCTCTATAAGCATGAAGAATATACCATTTTAAGTAATGCCAGTTGTACAACCAACTGTTTGGCGCCTATTGTCAAAGTCATTCATGATAACTTTGGTATCATCAAGGGTACTATGACTACTACTCATAGTTATACTGGAGACCAAAGAATTCTAGATGCAAGCCACAGAGATTTGCGTCGCGCCAGAGCAGCAGCAGTCAATATTGTGCCGACTTCTACTGGGGCTGCTAAGGCAGTAGCTTTGGTGATACCTGAGATGAAAGGAAAGTTGAACGGTATCGCCCTAAGAGTTCCAACTCCTAATGTCTCGGTAGTTGACCTAGTTGTGCAAGTTCAAAAAAGCACTATTGCCGAGCAAGTAAACGAAGTGCTTAAAAATGCCTCAGAAACTTACTTAAAAGGTATTCTCGGTTATAGCGATTTACCTCTTGTTTCCTCCGACTACCGTGGTACATCTGACTCTTCTATCGTAGATGCAGATCTCACTATAGTTATGGATGGAGATATGGTCAAAGTTATAGCTTGGTATGACAATGAATGGGGTTATTCACAGCGCGTTGTAGATTTAGCTGAAATAGTTGCTAAAAACTGGAAATAATCCAATTTTTTAACTCGTTCAAAATACCTCTTAATAGGAGGTATTTTTTTTCTATTTTTTAATAACTAAACGAGCCAAATTAACTCCAGGGTAATACCGACCCAAAATTTGTTGATAGTTGTAACCTTGGGCTGCAAGTTGATAAGCTCCCCTTTGGCTCATGCCAAGACCTTGGTGGGCAGTGGCTACTAGATAATCACTATCGGCATAGATTGACTCAACAACACCACCTTTATAGCTGAGGATCTGACCTGCTGTCAGCTCAACTGCCTTTTGGGTAGTATTGAACTCTTTGGAAAGTCCATTATAGGCCTGCCAACGCTCTGTCCGTCCTAAATCAAACCAACGATTAGCAGGGCGAATAATATGCACAAGAGCGTAGGATCGCGCAGCTATAGCCTGAGCTTTGAGAGCTTCAATATGTTCGTCGGGATCCATTTCACTGCCAACTACACTATAGAGATAATGCTCCAGATCCACATAGTTAACTGCTATGAGACTTGTTCCCTGGGAAACTAGCAAAACCTTCCCTCTGTACCACTTGTTTCCAATATAGACAAAGCCACCTGCTGCTGGCTGTAGTAAAACAACAGAGGGAAGATCTTGATTATTTAGAATAAGTCCGTTGACCTTGGGCTGCACTGTAATTGGTTGATTAGCAGCTATCGACTTGAGAGGACGAGAATTGCGATCTAAAATATAGGCCGTCTGTGAACTAGCTACTACGGTTGAAGGTACATCAATGAGCACCCCAACTTTAATTTGCAAAGCAGGGGCTTTATATTTGGCGACCTGGCTACCGTGCTTAGCAGGGGAAGTCTTTTTTTTCTGTACTGCTGAAAGAGTCTTCGGATTATTGGCAAAACCCAAGACTAGCATCAGAGCAGATAACCAAACAAATTTCATAGAAAGCAAATTACAAATTTCTAGACAATAGATATATCTTACGATCTTGTTAATCCTACCGCTCCCACTCTGGTAAATTTTGCATCAGTAAAGAAAATTGCTCTGAAATAAAAGGAAGCAACTCCTGCTCATTGATCCCTTCACTCAAGACAACCAATAAATAAGGTTGAACTCCAGGGCTTTCAATATAGGCTACATCGTGGCGGACCTGAGATGTCCAGCCAGCTTTTGACCAATATTGACTATCAGGATTTATATTTTGACCCAAAAAACCAGTAACCTGATTCTCATCTTCATCTGTAGGGATATTTTTAAGATCTCTATTTAGGAGGCTCAACATAGTCTCACAAAAAAAAGAAGAGACAGCTACTCCGCCTACAATAGCATGGAACAATCGAGCAATTGCCTCAGCTGTCAACATATTGCGATTGTCTCTTAGCTCACCAACTGAGGCTCTTTCTCTACCATACGGTCCATCAGACCAGGTTTTCTGATTGATATTAATCTGCTCTAATTCAGGCCAGCCAAGAGATTGGTAATAGCGATTGACAATATTTCTCTGGTATTGCCAAGTTTCCATAGGACCTGTAGGCAAATCTGGTCCACTAGTTGTACCAGTCAAAATGTCAACTACAAAACTGGTAGCATCATTGCTTGAATCAACAATCATATCTTTGAGAGCTCTTTGCAATTCACTTGAATCAGAAATCATTCCTGCTTGGAGCCATTCAAAAGTGGCCACTAAATAAAATAATTTAACTAGACTAGCTGGATATATCCTCTCTGAACCTCTAAAAGAGTAACCACGAATGGGATGATTCCAAAACTGAGCACTAGAGAGAGCCCCGCCAGTATTGACTATTACTGGATCATCGTAGATTAACCAACTTAGAGCTACGTTTTCTGGTCGAAGATAAGGAAACGTAGCATAGGCAGATTTTAAAACAATCTCCCCCAAATCTTTTAAAGGGTCATGGCGATAGAAAAAACTCATTGTTTTTTAGAATATTTAGTTGTTGTTCAAAAAATCATAGCAATATTTGCCCGAGATAATAAAAAAATCCAGAGAGGATATCTCTCTGGAAAATTTTAAGTCCTAAAATATCTAGAATCTAATCTAGGTAAGGCATATTGAGTGTAGGTTCACTTTCACGATCAATACCTTTTTCAAAACCAGCAGCAGCGGCACGTGCACGTCCGGCATGCCACCAATGTCCAACTAAGAGGAAAAAGGCTAAGAAGAAGTGAGAAGTTGCCAACCAAGCTCTAGGAGATACATAGTTAAAAGAGTTAACATCTGTGATTACTCCACCAACTGAGTTGAGAGAACCTAAAGGTGCATGGGTCATGTACTCAGCAGCGCGGCGAACTTGCCAAGGCTGAATATCATTTTTTAATTTGTCGAGATCCAAACCATTAGGTCCGCGTAGCGGCTCTAACCAAGGACCACGGAAATCCCAAAAACGCATGGTTTCTCCACCAAAGATGATTTCACCAGTAGGAGAGCGCATGAGGTATTTTCCTAGACCGGTAGGACCTTGAGCAGAAGCAATGTTAGCTCCCATTTTTTGGTCACGTACTAAGAAAGTGAAAGCTTGAGACTGAGAAGCTTCCATACCAGTTGGTCCAAAGAATTCACTAGGATAAGCTGTGTTGTTAAACCAAACAAAGACAGCAGCGATAAAACCCATCAGAGAAAGCGCAGCCAAGCTGTAGGAAAGATAAGCTTCACCAGACCAAATCAATGCGCGGCGAGCCCAACCAAAAGGCTTGGTCAGAACATGCCAGATTCCACCGCCAATACAGATAAGTCCTATCCAAATATGGC
Organism: uncultured cyanobacterium; assembly: GCA_903887375.1. Classification (GTDB taxonomy): domain Bacteria; phylum Cyanobacteriota; class Cyanobacteriia; order Cyanobacteriales; family Microcystaceae; genus CAISPN01. The sequence continues at coordinate 831 of CAISPN010000064.1, read as the reverse complement.
CACCGATGATGTCTTCCATATTGTTGACGCTGATAATCCAGCCTTCACCGCCAAAAGGAGCTTTCAAAAGATAGCCAAAGATGGTGGCAGGGTTCAAAGTAGGACTGCTGATTATCCTTACATCTCCACCGCCTGGCGCCCAAGTGTCATAGACACCGCCAAAGAACATAGCTTTGAATACCAACAACAGAGCGCCCAATCCCAAAAGAATCAGATGATAGCCAATGATGTTGGTCATCTGGTTTTTATCTTTCCAGTCGTAGCCAAAGAAATTGGAATATTCTTCGAGAGTTTCAGGGCCACGCAGAGCATGATATATACCACCAAGTCCCAAGACGGCAGAAGATATTAAATGCAATACACCAACGACAAAATAAGGAAAGGTGTTAACTACTTCGCCGCCAGGTCCAACGCCCCAACCTAAAGTTGCTAGGTGAGGCAGAAGAATTAAACCTTGCTCATACATTGGCTTTTCAGGAACAAAGTGCGAGACCTCAAAAAGGGTCATAGCTCCAGTCCAGAAAACAATCAAACCCGCATGAGCAACGTGAGCGCCGAGCAGTTTACCGGATAGGTTGATCAGACGAGCGTTGCCTGACCACCATGCATAGCCGGTAGACATCTGGTCACGTCCACTTCCTGCGATACCTAAATTAGAATTAGAGAGCGTTACCACGTGGCAGTACCTCCTCAGGGAAGACAAATCTTTCGTGAATCTGATCTTGGGGTGACATCCAAGCTCTCATTCCCTCGTTCAAGAGAATGTTTTTGGTATAGAAGGTCTCAAATTCTGGATCTTCTGCTGCTCTTAACTCTTGAGATACGAAATCG
>CAISPN010000063.1 GCA_903887375.1 uncultured cyanobacterium | reverse complement strand
TGGAACAAGGTATTGAGCAAGGACTTGAGCAGGGACTTCAGCGAGGATTAACCAGAGAAAAAGAATTAGTTCTTCGTCAGCTGAAACGTAAACTTGGTCAGATAACGCCTGAACTTGAAGTACAGATAAAAGCTCTCGATATTGATAAAGTCGAGTTTTTAGGAGAAGCCCTCCTAGATTTTAGTACTGTAGATGATTTAAAAGCTTGGTTGGTTTCTCAACAGACATAATAAAAGCCTCGGATCTCATATTCCAGGGCTGCTTTAAGCCTATAAACTCTAGTAGGAGAAGGGGTCATACAGATTCGGTTTGGTCAGTAGCAATCACGCCAGATGGTCAATCTATTGTTAGTGGGAGTGATGATGAAACTATCAAGATATGGGGGGGTGCCTAATGACTAACTTTTCAGTTCAACCTACTAATCATGACGCTATTTTGGATAATGGTGGCGGCATTCATGGAGCATTGATTACCCAATTTGACCTGATGATCAGAGCGCGTTATCCAATCATCTATATAGTCTTGGTTTGAAGAAGATCTAGTAGAAGAGGTTCTTCAAAAGGTTGCCAGGTGAATGAAGCCTGAACACAGGTTGTTTACTTGGGATATATACTCAGAGGCTGGAGTGATAACTCTGGTGATAAAGGTTCGATAATGGGCGCCCTGTGGTTGTTCCAGAAAAACTCAAAGTAAGGCAGATAATCTCAATCTGTGAAGCTATTGCGCCCTGTGTGCTTTGGATTGATGAAATTGACAAAGCTTTTGGCAATATATCGTCTGGCATAGATGGAGATTCGGGTACTTCTAGAAGAGTATTCAGTAGTCTTATCCAGTATTTATTGTGGCAACTAGAGCTTTTAGTGCTAGCGATAATGGAGAAAGACGCGACTTTAACAAATATGATATTATTCACTCAATCAGTAATACAGTTCCTCTTGCTAATATAGCTAGTAGGCAAATTGAAGAATTAAAACAATGTGCAGCTCAAGCAAGAGCAAGAACCACTTCTATTGATCTTGCACTGAGTGAGGATCTAAAGAAAAGATCCGCAGAATATGGAAGTGGATCAATCGAAGTAGATTAAAGGAGAAAATGCTCAAATGTCACACTTTACCAGCATCAAAGTTCAAATCAAAAATGGTGAAATACTCAAAGATATCTTGCAAGAATTGGGTTATCAAGTAGAAGTAGATACTAACATCAGGGGTTATCAAGGCAACCAAACTCAAGCCCAATATGTAATCAGACAAGATAACGGCTATGATTTGGGTTTTCGCAGCCAAGGAGACAACTACGAATTAGTAGCAGACTTCTGGGGAGCGAGGATCAATCAACAAGAGTTTTTAAATCAAATTTCGCAAAAATATGCACATAAAACTCTTTTGAGCCAAGTAGAACAAGAAGGCTTTAGTGTTGAGCAAGAAGAAGTTCTCTCTGATGGGACTGTTCGGGTAGTGATCGGTAAATGGGTATAGCTCCACTATTTGCTAACTGCTGCAGAGATACTTAGAGCCAGCTTGTACTTAGCTAAGTCCGTACCAAGTCGATCTCCCTTTACCATAACGCATCAGGAGAGCTGGATTGAGGGTTTTGGCAGTTGCTAAGGCATCTATGGGACTGTCTCAAGGCAGCTCAAATGGGAATTGCCATGGGACAAAGAGGAACAGATGTAGCCCGTGAATCGGCAGCTTTAGTCTTGTTAGATGATGATTTTTCTTCTATAGTTGAGGCAATTAAGCTAGGGCGTAGAATTTTTGATAATCTGCGCAAGGCGATGATCCATCTTCCAGTTTGATTCTGGCTAATTTGAGCTTGATAGTCAGTGGTCGCTCTAGCTCCAGGATAGACTTAAAAACCCTACGCAGCTCTAATCCTACTTTTTGGTGGGTTTTTGGCAGTACATTTTTCCTTCTTGCCTTAGTTCTCTATATTCCTTTTGTGCGCAATTTATTTAGTTTTTCCTACCTTCATCCTAGTGATTTATTAGTATCTTTGCTGATAGGAATCATTGCTTTTATTTGGCTGGAATGGGCTAAGGTAATCAATGATAGGGAATATTAAAATCAACCTGTTGATGAATTTTTAGCTACAATGACTTGAATCGGACGTAAAACTTTCCCCTCAACAGTGAAACCAATTCTAACAACCTTAGTAACACTTTTATCAGGTAAGTCATTTCTGATTTCTTGATCTACTACCTGGCAATAAGAGTAATCTGGTTCTCCTTCAATAAATGGAATTTTTTTAACTTGCCTTTTATCCAAAATATTAATTAGTTTTTTTTGAATGCTGGCCAGATTTTTGGGTAATCTTTTGAGCAAAGCTGGATTAATTTCTTGATTTTCTGCCAAATAGTTGAGCAAAAAATCCAAGGAGTCAAAAATTCCTAGAAGCTCTAAATATAAATCCTCTTCCTTGGCTTTGTTAGCTGTTTCGGCATTTTTAATATTTTGCTCAAGAGTTATTTTTTGCTTAAGCAACTCTCCAAGCTTCTGCTCTAAGGATTTTTTTTGCTCTTGGGTTATCTGGAAGTGTATCTTTTGATCATTCATTATCTATAAAATCCTCTCTATAAGCTTCAGCTATAATTTTTTCAATATTATCTTTGTGTTCCAATCCATCAAACTCTGGTAAAATTTCCCAAGTAAGTTTATCAATATCGCATTCTTTAATATTAAAATTTCTAAAACGTCGCACTGTTGGGATTATTGGTCTAAGAATATCAGCTATTATTCTTTCTTTTTGATTAATCAACAGTTTACGAGCATTAGCAATTTGCTCTGAAGTATATTTACGTTTTTTCATCGCAAGCATGAAAGCCTGTATAATTTCTTTATCAGTAGCAGCAGGAGAAATTTCTAAAACATCATACGGGTTTGGATCTTGATGTAGCATTGATACCTTATCTTAATATTACAAAATTACCTTAAAATAGTTCCGGGCAAAGTTTTTTAATCCAAATTACAAGATTCTGGTGTTCAGAATATGACATCACACTACCTCTATCCTTGATAATTTCCATAAATAAATTAGCCAGATGATATCGAAGATTAGAATTTGACGATTTTGAAGCTATTCTAACAGCTTCTTCAATTTTTCCTTGTTTTATTAAAGAAAAGACCCTATTTGACTCTTCAATTGAGTTAATTTTTTGTAAAAGATCAAAAACCAAACTATTTTGTGAATCAATTTCTTTGAATGCTTGAAGTTGTCTAACTGCCTCAGTTAAAGAAAGTTCCTCTTCAGCTAATTTATTAGATAGTTCTCTAACCTTATAATCAATATAATAACGTCTTGATTCTTTTGTATCTAACAATTCATACCAAGCTTTGCTAAATGATAAATGCTCAGGAAAATCTTCTATTTCATTTCGTTGATTTTGACAAAGAAGATCTAATTGATTGAACCAGTCGGATTCAGTTACTAAAAATAGCTTACTGTTTTGGATATAGGAAAATGCCTTCTTCCACTGAAATTCTTTAAGGAAATAGCTAGCCAACTGGTAATCAGTATATGTCTTGGCAAATCTTTCTAGCTCATTTTGAGGCTGACGATTAACCTGAATTTGTATTGCCCGTTTAAAATCCCCTTCCAGACATGCCGCCACCACTTGACTCCACTCTGTATATAAAGTAGCACAAAGTGTTCTAGGTAAGGTGGGCTGTTCAAGTAGGTTAATGAGTTGTTTATTCAACAAATTAGGAGTGAGAACGTATTGTTGATAAGTAACTAGAGATAGCCTGCTGTTTTGCAATAAACGCCAAGTGGCAACATCACATCTAAAGAGATCCTTTAAAGATAGATATTCTTGAGGATTGGTTTCCTTTATATTTTCGAGAGTTGACTCTAATAAAAGCAATATTTGTTCTGAAAGAAACTGGATATCTGGATCTGCTCCCAATAGCCATGGAATATTTTTTAAAGCCGGATCTTTTTCTAAATTTACTAAAATCATCATCCAGGCTATGAACATTTCAGTTAAATTAGATACATTGCCTAGTGCTCTATGGTAACAGGCAATCGCCCAGTTATGTAAAGCAGAAGCATCATACTCATTTATCCATTTCTGAATTGATTGTTCAGCCAATAGATCCCAATCACTATTTTGCCAAGCTTCTTTAAAAATCTTTGGTCTAATATGAATAACTAGATTATATTGAACATCTTCTTCTAAACCGAACGTTTGAAGATATTCTAGACTTAAATTATTCGCAAGGATTAATTGTTCAGATTTAACAGCATTTTTTATATTTTTTAGATGTTTATACTTTTCAGATTCTCTACATATTTCTAATTGTTCGAGCTGTTCGTTAATTACAGGATTGGAGATTTTTAACCATTGGCTTTGTGCTTGATTCCAATTTTTTTGTTTAGCATAGATTAACCCTTTTAAGTACTGGCATTGTTCTCCCTCAAGTGAGGCTAGTATACTTTGAGCGATTTCAAATTGCTCAGTTTTTATAAAAATAATAGCTAACCTAGTTTTAATATCTTGAACTTTTGGAAGTAGATTAGCTGATTCTTGATATTTAGTAATTGCTAAAAGATAATCTCCATTTTTTTCAGCATTTCTACCAATTTGATAAAGTTCATTACCTTGAATTATATGCTTAAGTTTATTGATTAATATTTTTCCATCAGATCGTGGGAAGCTATCCCAGGTCTGGCTTAAAAGATTTAAGGCATATTCAAAACTTCCATTTTGTGCTATTTTTTTAACCTTATTCAGAGTTTCTATATATGCTTTTTCTTCTTTTACTTTATTGTCATAAATGATATTTAATTGCTGTAAACTAGAGGTATCAAAAAAAGTTTTAGCCTCCTTTATTCTTTCCACTGCTTGTTGGAATTGTAGTTGTTCTGCATATTCTTTTGACTTATTTACAAGTTCAAAATATTCTTGACAATTAGTAATTATTTGATTACACTTATTAAGTTTTATTCTGGTATCATAATTTTCGACGATTTTTAAACTCTCTTGATAAAATACTAAAGCCATAGAAAGAATACCAGAACGTTCTGGATCGTTCATAAAAGATTCTTCAATAGCTTTAGCTTGTTGAATAAACTTATTCGATTTTTTAACTAAGCTTCTCCATCTAGTTATTTTTTGAATCAGACTTTGATACGATTCTCTTCTCCAGATATTAAAAAACAACCATTTTTTCCAATTTGGCTCATAATCCCAATTATGAATAACCTCCTGAGCTTTTTCTATTGCTTCGATTAATTCTTTTTCTCTAGAGAGAGTTTTAATCTCTTTTAATAATTTGTTGGTTTTTATTAATTTCTGGATAATTTGAAATAAACTCACAAGTATACTCCTTGATATTATTAGGTATTAAAATAACTTCCCCAATTTCTATATTATTTTTTCGATTTTTTAGCTGAGGATTTGCTTTAAAAATTAACAAATAATCAGAATCACTTCCATAAAACCTTCTGGCAATTAGAGAAAGACTATCGCCATTACGTACCTGATAGTAAAATCCCTTAATACAAGGTGCTGTTTGGTGTACAGTTTTAACAAAAGGTTTTTGCAAGATTGTTTGGATTTTATTGGTATGATTAATCTGATTGGCAATAGCTATACCTATGATAAAAGATGCTAATAATGATGAAGCTATAAGTAAAATAGCAAGAGGAATATTAAGCTTTTTATCTTGAATAATTGGCAATTCATACAGCATTTTTAGAATTGACAAATCAGTCTCACAGTTGGGGCATCTATTTTCTTCAATATCCAACCGTCCACAGACTGGACAATTGATAGTACTTTTCATCGATTTCTACTTAGTTAAACCCTTAGCTATTATTCCAGATCCCATATCTTGTTCAAAATATGGTCGTAATAAAGCCAATACTTCATTTTTGAGCTTTTCTGCTTCAAGTAAATTACCTTTTTCGATAGCATTTAAAAGACTACTAAATTTAATTTGTATTTCTCTTGCTTCAGATGGGTTAATTAAATTTGCTCTAGCTAAACCATCTCGACATACTATTAATATGAGGATAACTTCTGGTAAATTTTCAAATTCACGTTTAGCATCTTCTAATAATTTATAAATACTAGAATAATTGTTGTTATTTATGGCCAACTCTAACTCTGTAACTAATTTTCTGATTCTTTGTCGCTGTGAGTCGGGGATATAATTACCATCAATATTTAAGGCAAACTGAAAATCATCTATATAGTTCCTCGCCTCACTAATTTCTTCAGATGCCAATGCATTTAATTCTACAAGTTCAGATTGGGCAACTTGTTGACGATCTTCTTGTATTTGTCCCCTTTCGTCTATCATTTGGTTAGCGGCATTAATTGTCCTAGCTGCTATTTCTGATGCTCTTTTAACACCATATTCAGTTAAAGTACCTTTTTCGTTTAATTCAGTTATAATTCGGTTAACATCTCTTGAAATTCTTTCATCTTGTTTTCCGCGAGAAAAAGAACAACTTACTCTGATTGAAGAATCGTTTTTCAGCACAGCTGTCAATTGTAATGCACTATTTTTCTCGTCTAGTTCGGCTGTCAATAAAACATCTGTTCCTTTAGGATAAGATTTGTCCAAAGCTAACCACATTTCCCCAATTGACTCATCTTCATTTCGTACTTCATCTGGAGAAAAGAACTCAAAATGTATTATACGTTGTCCATCTGCTTCAGTACGAAATGTAAAAGATTTTTTTATTGGTAAAATATCATCCTTTCTAATTAATAGATATCTAGGGTCGTCTACAAGTTTTATACAATAGTTACGAGATACCGTTCCGGTTTTTTGTATTAAACCTGCCGAAATAATTGCAGCTCCTTCAGCAACTGCATACATTGGTCTTGGATGTATAATTACTTTTTCAGCTCCAAAAGCCTCTGAGATCTTTTGCTGTACTAAGGGTATCTGTGAAGATCCACCTACTAACAAAACTACATCGATCATTTCTAGGGGATACTCAGCATCTATAATAGCTTGTTGGCAAATAGAAATAGTTCGCTCAATTAACGGCAAAATTAGTGGATTTAATTCAGAACGTGTGATCTCAGTATTAACATCTATAGCCAATCCCATTTCATCTAGCAATGGTGTGGAAGAAATAACTTCTGCTTTGTGCCATGAGCTGAGTTCTATTTTGGCTTTTTCTACTGCTACTTTAAGATCCCCTAAAAAATTTACTCTAAGATGGTGGGGCATTGCATCAATGAGTGTCTGAATATTTTCAATTTCCTCCTGAGTAGCTACTTTTTGTATTACTAATTCCATCAAGCGACTATCTATATCATCTCCACCTAGCCACAAATCCCCTTGTTTACTCAATTCAATGAACTGATCACCTGCTGCAGTAATGATACAAGCATCAAAAGTTCCTCCCCCAAAGTCATATACTAGGATTGTTTTGACATCTGCATCGTTATTAGGATTGAAACCATAAGATATTGCTGCGGCAGTAGGTTCAGGAAGAAGTTCTGGTTTGGCTAGACCAGATCGAAAGGCAGCATTCTCCGTTGCATATCTTTGTTTGTCATTAAAATATGCGGGAATAGTTATTACTGCATGAGTGATGGTACTTTTTTGTCCCTGCCCTTCTTGATATTTTTGAGCATTAGAAACTACTTTTTTAAGGATCTCGGCTGAAATATCTTCAGGTTCATATTCTTTATTACCTAACCAAACAGATAGACTATTTTCTGTGCCATTATTAGATTTAGTTATCCTATAACCTAGGCGCTCAATCTGTTTTTGAACGGTTTCATCGCTGAAACCCCTTCCCATTAAACGTTTAACTGAAATAATAGTATTTTGAGCGTCTGACTTTAGACGATTATGGGCAGTCTCCCCAACTATGAAGGTTTCATTGTATAGTGCAACCACTGAGATAGTATTATAGTCCGATGTAGTAAAAATGAAGCAAAAAATTATGTATTAAGCAAATCTCAATACATTTTTTTACAAACTGATTTTTAAAAAATTTAATTTAGCTAGTAAAATACTCCAAAAACTCACTGTTGATATCCTCAATTCGGGGGCAGCCAGTTAGTGCTTGGGTTTCATCTAGTTCTCTTTGCAGTATTTCTAGCACATGACTTACTCCATCAGAACCATTAACTGATAGTCCCCAAAGGATTGGCCGGCCAACCAGAACAGCCTTAGCCCCTAATGCTAGAGCTTTGAAAATATCACTGCCGCGGCGGATACCACCATCAAAGAGCACTGTCATATCTTGACCAACTGCCTGGGCAATTCTCGGTAAGGCAACTAGAGAAGCGATCGCACCATCAAGCTGTCTACCACCATGATTAGAAACTATAATCCCCTTAACCCCTATTTCAAGGGCTCTTTGAGCATCATCGACTCTGAGTATACCTTTTAGTAAAATTGGCAAATCCGTAAGAGATTGAAAATGCTCAATATCATGCCAACTCAAACAAGGATCGATCTGGTCAACAAAATAATCAAATAGAGCTGAATTATTTGCACTGCTGGGCAATTTGTTCCTAAAATTAGCCAGATCCATACCCTGCGGTAAACTGAAGCGATTGCGAGAATCTGCCTCCCTGCGGCCAAGTATGGGAGCATCCACAGTCACAACTAAAGCGCTATAGCCAGCAGATTTTGCTCTTTCTATTAAGTTGTAGGTAATTGTTCTATCTTTGTGGATATAAAGTTGAAACCATCTATTGCAACCAACATTAGAGACTTCTTCGATACTTTGGGTAGAAAGTGTACTCAAAATCATTGTGGTTCCAGCTTGAGCTGCCGCTTTAGCTGTTGCCAACTCTCCTTTACTATTGGCTAGCCTTTGAAAAGCCATTGGAGCAATCAAAACAGGAGATGGATGTATATTTCCTAAAATATTGACTGAGCAATCTCTCTGGCCGACATCGACCAGCATTTTGGGTAAGAGTCGATAGCGATTAAATGCCTTGCGGTTTTCTTGAAGAGTGATTTGATCGAGAGCTCCACTACTGTAGTAGGACCAAGCAATTGGACTTAGACGCTCTTGGGCTAGAGCCTCATACTCAAATAGGTTAATAGGCTGAATATATTTTTGTGACAATTAAAATAAATAGTAAGTAAATGGCTCGAGGCAGATTTGAACTGCCGACCTTGGGCTTATGAGTCCCCTGCTCTAACCAACTGAGCTACCGAGCCTTAATAAAGGGCTTTATTATAATAACACATGCTAGAAAGGATTAGAAGGACTCCTGAAATATCCTACAAGAGTTACCAGAGCCAGACAGAGCATGATTGTCACTATCAAGCTCAAAAGAACTGCAATCTCACCGGAAGAAAGAGGACGATCTGTGGCATCGAGGTAAGCAGAGTCTTTGGTTTTCTCTTGATTGTTTGGCAAAGGAGCAATCACATGTAAACGCGAATAGCCAATTTCAAGATCGTATATGGCTCTTTTTTCGGGACTGCTCAATGTAGAATAGGCTTCATTGAGTTGTTGAAATTTTTTAGTGGCAATCTCTGGCTCTAATTGGGTAGTATCAGGATGGTAGCGTTTACTAAGCTCTCTATAAGCGCGCCTGATATCAACCCCTGAGGCCCAGGGTTTTAAATCCAAAACAGCATAGTAGCTATCACTAAAATAGTCTTTACTGCTTTTTGAAAAATTTGGTCGATCCACTGGCTGCTAAGATTTCTTTAGACTTATAAATATAGCGCTTCTAATTTTAACCTAGCAAAATGAAATTTATTCTCCAACGCTTTGTATTGATTTGTGTCTTGGCAATTACTATCTGGACTAGTTGTTTTAATCTCAACAGTTGGGCAAGTTTAGATGACGATCGTCTAGATGGTAATGTATTTGTTCTTTATGCTGGTAATGGCTCTTTAGTTCCCGCCAAATTGAGCTTAGCCGATGCACTGGTCCGCAAAATTCCTACTATTTTGGTTTATTACTTGGATGATAGTAAAGACTGCAAAGGCTTTTCAGTAGTGGTCTCCCGTTTGCAAGAATTTTACGGCAGAGTTGCCAGTATAATTCCAGTCAATGTAGATTCTCTACCGGTTAAAGATAAGTATCTGCCCAGTGAGGTCGGTTACTACTATAAAGGTCAAATTCCCCAAACTGTTATCCTGGATGGGGAAGGAAAACAGGTATTTGCTGCAACGGGCAATGTTAAATACGAAATTTTCGATGACCAATTGAGGAAACTTTTTGACCTGCTGCCGCGCACTGAAAGCGAAACTTTAAAAAGGCGTTCTTTTAATGAGTTTAATTCTGAATTAGTTCACTAATTTAGCAATTGATATCCTCTAGTCCGGGGATCTTTTCCAAGGGGGCTTCTATGGGTACTTGGAGAGCATTGTTAGCAAGAGCAAACAGGACATATTGTGAAATTAGCATTATCAGATCTACTATCTCTTGAGCTGATAGTAGACTACCTTGTCTGGCCCAAAGAGTAGGGCTGATAGTGCGATTAACAATCATCTCATCGGTGAGCTTCAATAGGGCTTGTTCTTTGGCATTGAAGTTACCATCGTAGCTACCTGAGTATAAATTCTTTAGTTCTGGCTGAGTGATTGCAAATTCTAAAGCTACAGGAACATGGTGCTTCCATACATAATTACTTTGATAAAGAACCCCCATCCGCAAAATCACCAATTCCTGTTGACGCACTGAGAGGGACATTTTTAGCTTGCTTTTTACCCAATAATCTAAAAAAGGGCCAAACAATTCTGGACTATACATGAGCATACCCAAGACATTGTGGGGAAACCCATCACCTTTGAGCCCATCGCCTGGAATTTGCGCAAGCGTATCTAGCCACTGCTGCTTCATTTGCTTGCTTGAGAGTGGCTCAAGGCGAGAATTTGGTTCATTAGGATGAATGTTCATAGAGCAATAGTTAGTCAATTAGCTCAATCAAGAGATGGTTTTTTCTAGAAGATTCAATTCATCCCTATGACCAACAATTTTGATACTTTGACTTGGATCGACAGAGATCACCACATTTTCCATCCTGTCAGAACCGCGCCAGTAGAATAGGCCAGCCAAAGGTGAAAGCAAGCTCAAAAACAATACATTGAGATTATTACCAAAGTTTAACTGCGCAAGAACCAACCCCATACAACTTAAACCAACTGTAGCTAGTAAAGTCAGAAAAATTGCCATAAACCAACTAGGGCGAACATGACCCTGGAAAGTAAGCCTTCGTTGCTCTGGTTCAACTTTGATCAAATTGTAAGCTCTTGCTTGCAAGTGGGCTTGTAATTTTTCAAGCAGAGCTTCTACTGGATCTATTGTGGTCAGTTCAATTTGCTCTAAACGATCTTTAGTTGAACCTTTGATAAAGAAAAGCAGACCCACCATCAGCAGCAAGGTTAGAACAAAAGTAGAAATCAAGATATTGGTATTCAAAACAGTCACCTCAGCAATTATAAATTTAGTTTAAGATAGAAACTTTAATGAAGAATCTTTAATACATTATCGAGCATATAAATTATTGGGAGGCTGAGATTGAACGCACAAGAACAAGCCCAGAGCCTAGAACTCACATCAAAAATTGCTACAGTCGTTAATTTATTTAAGTTGGAATTTCCTGATGCTAAAGCTGATTTTAAACCATGGCGCAATGATCCTGATACTCGAGAGTGGATAGATCCTGACTCAATAGATTTGGGTTTTCACTTTCCTGGCTGGAGTAGACAATTACAATGCAACAGCATTTTGGTACAAATCAGATTTAGCTCACTTGATAAAAATCTCATCGGACTAGAGATAGCTGGGTTTAATCACCAGGGAATGGCTTGGCAGTTATCTACCGTAGACCAGTGGCAATTCGTAGGCTCAAATCTGCCCAATGAAGATCGCCAAACTAAACTAAAGAACTTCTGCCGTCAAGTCTTTACCTTATTTAAATCAATCCTTTAATTTACTTTGCAGAATCGCTATTACCTCTAAAAGAGGCACTTTTTCTACATTGCCGCTTTTGCGCTCTACTAGCTCTACTTTTCCTTCCTGGAGAGACTTGCCAGTTACCAGACGATAAGGAATTCCAATAAGCTCAGCATCTTTAAATTTGACCCCAGCTCTTTCATCGCGATCATCAAAGAGGGTTTCTATGCCAGATTGGTTAAGCTCCCTATAGAGACCCTCGGCTACGTTCATTTGCTCAGGATCATTGACATTGGGCACTACCAAAACCACATGATAAGGAGCAATGGCACTAGGCCAGATAATTCCATTTTTATCATAGGACTGCTCAACTGCAGATTGAGCCAAGCGCGATACCCCCAAACCATAACAGCCCATAATCAAAGGTAGATCCTCACCATTTTCACTAGTATAGTTGGCGCCCATAATTTGAGAATATTTGATACCTAACTGAAAAATATGGCCTACCTCAATTCCTCTGGCACTCATTAAAATCTGTTTGGGATCATGAATTGCCCTCTCACCTGCTAAGGCTTTTCTGATATCTACTACCAAACTGGGAAGTGGTAAATCTTTTTGCCAATTAGCTCCTACTATGTGAAAGCCCTTTTCATTAGCACCTACAACAAAATCCTTTAGAGATACAGCGCTTTGATCAACCAGACGGATGAAATTTTCTCCCTGAAGATCAGGTCCAAGATAACCTAGGGGTAAATCATTACCTAAATTGTCAGGAACCTTGAGTGAAATGATGGTCTTGGCTTGATAATTGCCAGAGAGTTTTACCAATTCATTTTGCAGCTTAACTTCATTAACTAACTGATCTCCTCTGATACAGACTAAAGCTAGTATCTTTACGCCGGAATCATAGATTGCCTCATAAAGTACTGTTTTAACAACGATAGTAGGAGATATTTGCAAAAACTGAGCCAAGGCATCTATAGTCTCAACATTGGGAGTTGCCACTTTAGCTTTTTGAGTAAAGGGAGAATCGCTCACTGGATTTGCTAAAGATACAGCTTTTTCTACATTTGCCGCATAGAGCCCATCTTCGCTATAGAGAATTTCATCTTCTCCCGCATCAGCAAGAACCATAAATTCTTGTGAACCTGATCCACCAATTGCTCCAGAATCAGCCTCAACTGCTCTAAAGCTCAAACCACAGCGAGTCAAGATGTTGCGATAAGCTTGATCCATAGCCTTATAGGTCTCCAGCAGGCTTTCATGGCTACTGTGAAAAGAATAACCATCTTTCATAATGAACTCACGACCGCGCATCAAACCAAATCTAGGTCTGATTTCATCTCGAAATTTAGTCTGTATCTGATAAAGATGAAGGGGCAATTGACGGTAAGACCTGATGAGATCTTTAGCAATAGTAGTGATGACCTCTTCATGGGTAGGACCAAGACCCCATTGCCTATCTTGACGATCCAATAGAGAGAACATGATCCCTTCTGCTTTGGTATAGGTATCCCAGCGACCAGATTCGCGCCAGATTTCACTTGGCTGAAGCTGCGGCAAGAGACATTCCATCGCGCCTGTAGCATCCATCTCCTCGCGGGTAATCTGGGTAATCTTTTTGAGCACACGCCACATCAATGGTAAATATGCATAGACACCACTACCAATGCGACGTATATAGCCAGCTCTCAGGAGCAATTTGTGACTGGGAATCTCAGCTTCGGCGGGGTCTTCGCGTAAGGTAACAAAAAGGGACTCACTCAAGCGCATATTTTCTATCTCAGCTCTCTTTCTATGGTTTCTTATTATCTACTTTTTTAAGGATTATTAATTATTGTTAGAAGCCAGTGGCGCCAGGATTTGATTGAGTTGGCGCAATTGCTGGGCAGTTCCAATCGAAATCAAGACATCATAAGCCAGCATTATAGTATCAGCTGTTGGGCTAACTATCAGCTCTCCATCTTGACGTCTGATAGCTACTATCAAAGCTCCAGAAACACTACGCAATTTAGTCTCTCTCAGGCTTTTATTGAGGCAGGGGCAACTGAGTGGATCTATGGCAAATTCTTCCATATAGACCGAATTGTCACCCGAGGAAAGAATACCATCTACAAAGTCCATCACTTGAGGGCGCAAGGCTGCTGCAGCTAAGCGCCTTCCTCCAGTAATATAGGGCGAGACCACAGCATCGGCCCCAGCTCTTGAGAGTTTTTTTACGGCCTCTTCAGTGCTGGCCCTGGCTATTGCTCGAATTTTCGGATTGAGAGTCTTGGCAGAAAGTACAGTATAGAGGTTGTTAGCATCGGAAGAGAGGGCGCTCACTAGGCATAGCGCAGTAGAAATGCGCGCTTTAATTAAAACCTCATCGAGAGTAGCATCACCCTGTACCACTACATAGCCTAGATCTTTTCCTATCTCACATTGGGCAGGATCTGCTTCTACCAAGACAAAGGGCACTCCTTCGGAGTAAAATTCCAAAGCGATCTGGTAACCAGTACGACCAAAGCCACAGAGGATATAATGTTGATTTAAGCTCTCTAGCAAGTAATTCTCCTGTCTCTTTTTGATTCTATCTTGGAAATATCCCTGAATCAGCGCTTCAGTGAAACGATTAACAAGATAACCAATAATAATCACTCCAATTAAAATCAAAAAGAGAGTAAAAAGCCGGGATACTTGAGAAAGTGGATAAATTTCGCCGATGCCCACTGTTGCTAAAACATTCATGGTCATATAGGCTGAATCCAGCCAAGTCCATTTCTCAACCAGACGATACCAGAGAGTTCCAGTTATAAATAGCCCAACCAAGCAGAGCATTCCAAAGGTTAATTGCTGCCTGAGATAATGATATTTCTGATTTTTTGGTGTTGGTCTGCCTCTTCTTTTAGAATTTTTTTTTTGGCGAGATAACATTGAGGTTGTTCCTTCTTCCTTAGAGGGGAACTATACCACTTGGATTTAGTGGAAATAACTGCCCGTAGTAATCTTTTTTTACCTGTTCTAAATTGCAAGTTGCAGCTACATCTGGCAGATTATAAATATCGCTTAGATAACGGCTCAAATTGGGATAATCAGCGATTCTTTTGATGCTACATTTAAACAAACTATAGTATACTGCATCAAAACGAAATAGGGTAGTAAATAACCTGATATCAGCTAAAGTTAAACTTTCTCCACAAAGGTAACGCTGCCCGGATAGTACTAACTCTATCTCATCAAGGGTCTGGAATATTTGTTGACAAGCGTCTTGGTAGGCCGCTTGGGTTCTGGCAAAACCACAGAGATAAACCCCGTTGTTGATTGCTGGATAGATTTTGGCATTCCATTGTTCAATTTCTTTCTCCAAAGAGGCTGGATAAAGATCTAGATCTCCAGGAAAATGTCCGTTGAGTAATTTGATGATTTCTGAGCTTTCATTGTTGACTATTTGCTTTTGCCAACTATCCCATAGAAGAGGAACGGTGGCTTTTGCTCGATAGTTAGGCTGATTGAGTCTATAGAATTGAGCCAAAGTGGAGCAATCATGTTGAACTGGTTGAAAAACCCAGCCCCCCGTAGAGGCATTAGGAACTAAAATAGTTAGAGGAATAAATTCCTGCAAACCCTTTATTGCTCTGACAATCAAGGCTCGGTGAGCCCAAGGACAACTCATCCCAACATAAAGATGATAGCGTCCAGATTCAGCATTGCCTTCAATGGTTCCTCTAAATTGACTGGCAGAACGTTGATATTTGCCTTGGTCATCACTTGGAGCCAACTGTTGCATCATAGTTAGCCAGAAATTATGCCAGAAAGTTCGCACAAAGGAAATTAAGAGTGTTTTTGGAGGATTCATAAAAAATAAGTGACAAAAACCGATATTCTGATCTATAGCCCATCGGAGTCTGTTTTGTAGCAATGAAGTTTTCCAAGGTATTGATCGCCAATCGAGGGGAAATAGCCCTCAGAATATTACACAGTTGTGAAGAGCTTGGTATTTCTACTGTTGCAGTACATTCTACCGTAGATCGACAATCGCTTCATGTCCAGCTTGCTGATGAAAGCGTCTGCATAGGACCTCCTATGAGTTCTAAAAGTTATCTAAATATTCCCAATATCATTTCAGCTGCTCTTACCCGTGATGCTACGGCAATTCATCCAGGCTACGGTTTTCTGGCAGAAAATGCCCGTTTTGCTTCTATTTGCGCAGATCACCAGATTACGTTTATTGGACCTTCTCCAGAAGCGATCATGGCTATGGGTGACAAATCTACAGCCAAAAAAAATATGATCAAAGCTGGTGTGCCGGTTGTGCCAGGTAGCCCTGGTATTGTGGATACCGAACGAGAAGCTCAAACTATTGCTAATGAGATAGGCTATCCCTTGATTATCAAGGCTACTGCTGGCGGTGGTGGCAGGGGAATGAGGCTTGTCAAAGAAGAATCTGAATTCTCTCGTCTTTTTCATGCAGCCCAAGGGGAAGCTGAAGCTGCTTTTGGCAATCCTAGTGTCTATATTGAAAGATTTATTGAAAAGCCTCGCCATATAGAATTCCAAATTCTGGCAGATAGTTATGGCAATGTGGTTCATTTAGGTGAGAGGGAATGTTCAATTCAGCGCCGCCACCAGAAGTTACTAGAAGAAGCTCCTAGCTGTTTTCTCAGTGAATCTCTTCGCCAGAAAATGGGCCAAGCTGCAATCAAGGCTGCTAAATCGATCAACTATGTAGGTGCAGGGACAGTAGAGTTCTTGGTAGATATGAAGGGCAATTTCTACTTCATGGAGATGAATACCCGCATTCAGGTAGAACATCCTGTCACAGAAATGATCACTGGTTTAGATCTTGTTACTGAGCAGATCCGCATTGCCCAAGGGGAAAAACTGCGCTTTAAACAAAATGATATTCAACTGCGCGGCCATGCTATTGAATGCCGAATCAACGCTGAAGATCCTAATCAAAATTTCCGGCCTCATCCAGGTAAAATTAGCGGATATCTACCACCTGGTGGGCCTGGTGTGCGGGTAGATTCGCACGTCTATACTGATTATGTAATTCCTCCTTATTATGATTCGCTAATTGGCAAGTTGATTGTCTGGGGTCCTGATAGGGAAACGGCAATCAAAAGAATGCGCCGCGCCCTTAAAGAATGTGCAATAACTGGTGTGCCAACTACTATTGGGTTTCACCAGAGAATTATTGAACATCCTGTTTTTCTCGCTGGTGATGTTTATACCAACTTTATTGAAGAAAATTTGATGAGTTAGAGAGACAGTTTCTCAAAAGTTGTATAGAATGATTAACTAAATTGCTGATTTATTGATGGTGTATTTTTGATGAGAAAGCTTTCTATTTTTATAACTTTGGCATCGCTGAGCTTGGCTAGCTGCACTTCACCACCACCAATTGAGAAAATACTCCCATCACCATTAGTTTCTTCTTCGCCGACACCTTCTCCAGTAAAGGTTTCACCAGTAGTGCAGTCACCACCGCCACCTATTCAAACTGTGCCAATTACTGGTCTGGTGCCTTCTGTTGATCCTGTTCTTAGAAGAACTATCGTTGCCAGGGGAAAAACAGATCCTTTTACTATCTTCCCAATCCAGGCAAAAACTGAATATAGCCGACGCCAGGACATCACTAGTACTGTAAAAAAACCTACAAAAATTGCTAGTAAAACCTCTGTAAAAACAAAAGACACCCAAGTACAACATTCAGAGCCCAAAGCCATACCCAATCCACCCAGTCTCGCTCAATCAACTCTAATTACCGGTATTGTCAATATGGGTAGTGATAATATTTTAATTGTACTTAGATCTCCTGCTGAAGATACCAGTAGATATGTCAAGGTGGGACAATATATTGCCGGAGGTCAAGTCTTGGTTAAACGGGTAATCAATGCTAATACTAATTCTCCTACTGTGATCCTTGAAGAAAAGGGACAGGAATTTTATAAAAGGATTGGCCAGGGGGGCCCTATCAGCCAAAATAATGAACCAAATCTATCAACAAGAAATTTCCTATCTTGATTTACCTTTGGCTATATATACGGAAATTGCCGCTCATTTAGAGCAAGTAGATGGTCTTACCGTAGAACTCATTCTAGAAGATCGTCTTGATTTTGCTTATCATCATAGTCAGCTTAAGGGACTTAGAATCCAAACCCAAAGTGATCCTCAAGAATTACCCTTGCTCCAATCTATTCTGGATTATTACAATGGGCTCTATAGTTCCTATAGTCCTCTTTAAAAGTAGAAAATAAGCACCTCTGATTGTTTGACCCAAATAGCTAGACAAAATGCTCGAAAGCCTTTTGTTGCAAGGATCTTGGCGATCTTGAGGCTCATTTAGACCCATGTAAATCTTGTAAAGCTTACTGTGCAAGAATTGCAGCTTTCAACTCCAAGAATAAATTACTCATTTGTTAGGGATTTATTCTTTTTCTTCTTTAGACTCTTCTTCTTTTTTGAATTGATTTGGTTGTTGACCTATTACAAAAACAGTTGCTAAACCTATAACAGTACTTCCACCAATAATTCCTCCAACCACAGGATATCCTTTGATTGTTACAGTTCCAGCTGTAACAAGGGCGACTAGAGAAATTATAGTGCCAGCTATTAATCCATGGCTCGAACGTTTGGAATTATTTTTTAATAATTCTCCTTGTTGTATAAGTGCTAACCTATCTAATTTTTGATTTTCAATTTCTAAATTTTTCTGATGCTCGAATAGATCCAATTCAAGCTTTCTACGATGTTCAGTTTCTTTCAAAAAATTATCTATCAGGTTCTTTCCAAGTCCTGGATACACGGAATCATAAGCACGTAGATCTTCAGCACTAGGAATTGGGCTTGATTGACTCTTAACATATATTGCGGTGTTGCTATTTGGCTGAGATAGTTTTGTTGTTTCTTCTATCTTTTCAATTTCATTACTATCATTGTTGAGTGGATTTTCATTTTTAGGAATAATATCGTCAGAATTCATGGCAAGCTTTCCTATCGTAGGTATGATAGTTTTTTTACTTAGATTTTGCGTGGTATTGGGCAATAGTTTTTTTGGTAGCTAAAGATAAATCACTAGCAATAGTATTCCAGTCACCAGAAAGTACTTGATTAACCGAATTAGTTGTATGCCCACTAATAGTATAGCCGAAATTTTTTCTTAATCTAGAATTGGGTTGATAATACCTTTTAAAAGGTCTCATAGGATATTTATCATTCATTGTCCCACCAATATCTACTAAACGAGAGATTCCCTCTATTACCGATGGGTATATACATGAGCATTTAGGTGGTCTTCGTAAGGTCATAGTAAATATTAGCTAGTAGGATCTAGATAAATAAGAATATATGTATTAATTAGAACGGCAAGCTATTCTATAGCTCGAATACAGTTATCTTAGGTATATTTTAACCTTTATGCGAAATAATTTGATAATACTTTAAGAGTAATATCCATCTAAGGATCTACTTCTACAATCAAATTAACACTAGAGTTAGAGAATTTTTTCTTGAGACGATGCCAGTCAATTTGATTTCTTTGACCCAAATCTACAAATTTTAAAAGAATTTGCCAATGATATCGATTGGCTACTCTCGCAATATTAGCTGGAGCTGGTCCTAAGATTTCACATTGGCTCATTTGCCCTAGGAAATCTGCTAGATCCTCGGCTGCGCTTTGTACCAAGTTCTCATTTTCTCCGGAGAGACGCAATAAAGTTAGCAAACCATAGGGAGGAAAGCCTAAACTGTCTCGCTCTTGGCTTTCTGTTTGGATAAAACCCTGGTAATCATGATTGGCAACTGCTCTTATCACCCGATGGTGAGGATTGTAAGTCTGGATAATCACTCTGCCTGGAGAATCTCCTCTTCCTGCTCTACCTGCTACTTGGCTGAGAGTCTGAAAAGCCCTCTCATTAGCACGATAATCACAATGGTGTAATAGCCCATCAGCAGATACTATACCAACTAAGGTTACATTGTGAATATCTAAACCCTTGCTGAGCATCTGGGTCCCAACTAGAATATCAGCCTCACCCTGGGCAAATTGGGTTAACAGCTTTCGATGAGCATCCTTATTAGAGGTGGTATCACTATCAAAACGAATTGTTTTGAGCTTTGGAAAACGCTTAGAGAGCTCTTGTGTTACTTTTTGAGTACCACTGCCAAAATACTTCAGATAGGGAGAAGAACACTCTGGACAATCCTGTGGTTGATATGTACTGTAATTGCAATAGTGACAGCGCAGCAGTTTACTATTTTCAGCTAGATGATAGGCCAATGAGACATCACAATTGGGACATTCTAAGACCTTACCGCAGGCGCGACAGCCAACAAAGGTGCTATGGCCCCGCCGGTTGATAAAGAGGATTGCCTGTTTTCCATTGAGATTTTCAAGGGCGTTGCTCAAGTGGCGGCTAAACATTGAACGATTTCCGCTCAGAAACTCCGCTGCTAAATCTACTATGCTCACTGACGGTAGAGGTTTGGCTCCAATCCTTTGAGGTAAAGATAGATAATCGGCTTGGCTAATTTGCGCGCAGTGCCATGTTTCCAGTGAAGGAGTAGCCGAACCTAGAACCAAAGGACAATTGGCAGCTAGTGCGCGCAGTTGAGCAACCTTATGGGTATGGTAAGTTGGAGAAGATTGGCTCTGCTTAAAACTAGGATCATGCTCCTCATCTAGGATGATGATGCCCAGTTTAGGTAGAGGAGCAAAGATTGCAGATCTTGTGCCAATTATAATCTGAGGGGCATTTTCAAGCATATGACGCCAAGTATCATAGCGCTCACCTTGAGATAGTCCACTATGGTAAATCCAGACCTTGCCAGGAAAACGTGCCAAGAAACGATCTGTCAGTTGGGGAGTAAGACCAATTTCTGGAACCAGAACCAAGCACGAAAGCCCGCTATCTAACTTGCTGGCAATTGTCTGTAGATAAATTTCAGTCTTGCCTGAACCTGTTACACCGTGGAGTAATACCTCACGGTAACCTTCAATCTTGTTGATATGATCGAGCGCCTTTTGTTGAGCAAGATTGAGGTTCTTGGTTTGTTCTATTTGGCTGCTACTTAAACCAGATTGCAGCCTTAATCTTTCTCTATTTTCAACCAGTAAATATCCAGATTTGACCAATTGTTTAATCTCTAAGGCATGATCTGATAATTCACTTAACCACATCTGACCGGAATTAGAGAGTATAAGATCTATCGTTTTTTGCTGCTCGGTAGTGAGTGATTGTTTATCATTGCAAGAGATTAAGATAACCGCTTTTTGTAATTTGGGTTTAGGGGCTTTGGGTAATTCTAGAAAACTTTCTACCATTGACAACTTGCTCAATTGGGTAATTGATTGCTCAGCTTCTTTGATCTGGCTTTTGAGATAACGCAAGCTATAGCTTTTACCAGTTTGCAGCATTTCTATGATCTGTTTTGCTGTTGGGCTCAAATCCCTAATTTCAAAATTTTCATTTTCTTTTAAGCGCAGACGAAATTGAGATTTAGACAAGATTGCTGGAGGCAGGGCGCAGCGAATTACCGCCAGAAGTTCACAATGGTAATAGTCGGCGACTTTCTCTAAGATCTGCCAATACTCTCTAGTGAAAAAACCAGTAGCAACCAGATAGAGAACTGGTTTTACTTTTTCAAGGGGAATATGATCAGGTGCTGTATCTTGGCAGTTGAGAACAATACCACTAACATTTTGTCTACCAAAAGGCACAACGACAACATCACCAGCTTGAATATGAAGCTCCAGAGGCACACTATAGGTAAAAAGCCCATCAAGACCGGGACAATCTACAAGAACATCAACCCAACTACTCATTCATATTTTTATAAGTTGCCACTGAAGAAGGAGATAGACCATTGAGATAACGGAAAATCCAATATTTAAAGACCGTATCGAGAATTACTGGAAAAGTGGCGATAAACAAGTTAGAAAAGTTTTCATTTTCTGGCAAACCAAAATGGCGGAAAAAACTACCTAATATAACTTCCCAACCATGCGGTGAATGGAAACCGACAAACATATCGGTAGAGAGAATTAAAATAAAAGCCTTGGCCGAATCGCTCAGATTATAGAAAATGCGATTGAGAAAATCTTTAACAATTGCTAATTCTTGGCGATTAAACACTAGCAGTAAGACAATAGAGAGCAATGCTAAAGTATCAGCAAAGATATTAGCAATAGCTCCTAGACTCTTTTTCTGATAGTCCTTGGCGATTTCTTCAACCTTTTCTTTAAGTAGTTTTTCTTTTTCC
This sequence comes from uncultured cyanobacterium, assembly GCA_903887375.1. Lineage (GTDB taxonomy): Bacteria > Cyanobacteriota > Cyanobacteriia > Cyanobacteriales > Microcystaceae > CAISPN01. The sequence goes on along the minus strand of CAISPN010000063.1, from coordinate 1,585 downwards.
TCGACTTTGATTGGTTCTTTTTTACCAAGCAAGGACTTGAATTCCATCATCTCTTGGTATTCTTTGAGCTCCATCATTGCCTCGTTTTCTAGATCATTATTGAGGAAGACGACCTTCTCCCTAGCCTCAAAATAATGATTCAAAGCTGGCATCACAACATAAGCCTTACTTATTTGGTAGACAAAAAATGGAATTATAAAGAGGATCAATATAAAACGAATCGATAGACTGGTTTGATAGCGTGATTCTCTAAACTGCTTGATGATCTCTTCTTCGGTTTTGGTAGATTCTGGATCGACTTCTTGTTTTAACCGATTCAAGGAGGAGAAAAAACTGCGCGGTACAACATTTTCTTTGCCTGGGTTACTCCCTTCTAGTCGCTGATATTTGGAATCTTTCATTGTTTTTTCTATATTTTCTGCCGGAATACCCGTATTGTAGTATGGAGATAGATCTTTTTTGCCTTGGGGACTCAAATATTTGCTGGTAACAGATTCTATAAATTCTAGTTTCTCAATAATCAAAGAAGATTGTGTATCGGAAAATACAACAATATCCCCACCACGGCGATATCTTCGGCGAGAGGGAGCAGCCAGATTGACAATGTTGCGACTGAAGTTAAATTCAATAACTCTGACTTTGATATTCTGTAAATAATTTTTAACTTCTGTTTGAAAATAACCAACTACTCTTGAACTATATTCAGCATTATCCGGCGAAACACCTCTACCTTGGAAATACTTGTCTTCAATTTCTTTGATCTTCAATGCTGATCGGTAAGCCTGATCTAGGGCGCGTTCAGGGGTTTCAATTAACCATTGATTGGCTGAGGAAAAAACATTGGGTACTCTCATGGTTAAAGATTAAGCAGCTATATTCATAACACTTTATTTTAAAGCTAAATTCTCAAGCTGATTGCTTAACATCATACTAAAAGGCAAATCAGTATATCAGTTTTTAATTTTGGGTATAATAAAATTAGAATTTTTTTATAAGAGAGAGCAATGTCTGCAACAATCAAGCAAACATCTATCGCACTATTATCTGTAGTAAGTTTACTAGGTATCTCTAGCGCTACTGTTGCTGCTAGTTTTACTTTCGAGCTCGATGGTACGATAAATCAAGGAAGCCTGCAGTTTCAATTTTCTCCACTGACTGGAGTTGGGTCAGAAAGTATTTCACTTGACCAAATTCCAGATGCTCAGTATTCCCCTGCATTATGGATTGGAGTTCCTTACGGTAATCCAACAAGTGTACCAGTTTTTGATTTTTACAATGGGGATTTAGTGGGCATACATGCCAGATATTCTTATGGAAATGATCAAATTGCATACATCTATCCAGGGAAGCCCGAACGTCCTAGTAAAATTTCTAGTGCGGATCATCTAGACTTAAATGGGAATAATTGGGAGCAAAGCTCTGCTAGTGCTCGAATATTCCTTGATTACCCTAATTCGGCTCCTTTATTTATAGGCAGTAGTAAACATTCTGGTGCGATAATCTTTAAAACCCTTGAACCTATTAGCTCAAATCCTGTGCCAGAAGCTTCAAACGCTTTGGGGGTATTTTTAGGGCTTGCTGGGAT
>CAISPN010000062.1 GCA_903887375.1 uncultured cyanobacterium | reverse complement strand
GAGCTCTTCTTCAGATACATTAGCCGCATAAATTATAGGTTTAGCGGTCAAAAGGGTTAAAGCCTTAACCAAGATTTCCTCTTCTTGGGTCAGCTTAACTGAACGAGCGCTTTGCCCTAAATTGAGAACTTGGGCTACTTTTTCTAGAGCTTCTACCTCAAGTTGGGCTTCTTTATTGGTGCGGGCTTGTTTGCGAATTCGCTCCAGGCGGCGCTCAACTTGACCTAAATCGGCCAAAGCCAATTCCAGGTTGATGATTTCTATATCTCTAGCTGGGTCAACTGAACCTGCTACATGGATAATGTCATCATTTTCAAAGCAGCGTACTACTTGGACTATGGCATCTACTTCTCGGATATTGGCCAGAAACTGGTTTCCCAATCCTTCACCTTGGCTAGCCCCTTTAACTAAGCCAGCTATATCTACAAACTCAATTCTTGTTGGCACTATCTGTTTAGAATTGTTCAGTTTGGCCAAGATATCCAGGCGTTCATCTGGTACTGAAACTACTCCAATATTCGGCTCGATAGTACAAAATGGGAAATTAGCAGCCTCTGCTTTAGCATTGGCAACTAGGGCATTGAAGAGGGTTGATTTCCCTACATTGGGCAGTCCGACGATTCCGGCTCTTAACATATCTAACTAGATGAGCAATGGTGCGACTACTAATTTTAGCATTGGATTATCCTAAATCTTAAGAGCTTTTTTTAGCCAACTTGCTAACTAGTTCAATAGTCTTGCTTAGTTGGCGAGATAGGGTGGCTACCTCTTGCTTGATTTTAGTCAATTCAAAGAATGAAGCAGCTGCTCCATCTTTTTCTAAAGGTTCAAGAAGACTATTTATTTTTTCATAATCTTGCCGAATCTTTCTAATTTCCTGCTGCCAGCGAAATTCTAATGGAGATTCTCCCAAATTGATCAGTCCTTTTTCTAATAATTGCCAGCGTAGATTACGTTTTAATAAATTTAATTTTGCCGGTCTACTAATTACAAATTGATAATTCTCAATATTTGAAGTTTCACCTTCTGTCTCAAAAAGTTTTTGCATACTCTCTAGAGCAGATATTCTTACAAAAGCAGCAGTTCTGGGTAAGAGAAAAAAACCTTGATCTGCTAATTGCAATACCCAATAGTTTCCCTGAGCATTTCTCTCCAATATAAGGTTATCGTTATTTGCGCTCAAGGCTACCCTTTTACAAATTGGCTCAAGCACTTGCGATGATTCATGATAAATATCTAATATTTTTTCTAGGGGTAGATCTAGAAGATGTTCAGATTCTTGATGAGAATTATCCTTAATATAACTAGTCGCTCTAACAAAATTTTGGTTATCTTCTAATTGAGCTATGCGCTCTTGTAGAGCGTCCATATTCTGGGTTAAAGTCTGAATTTTTTCCTCAGATTCAGAAAAGAGTTCATGCAAGTTACTGTTATTTTGTACTAAAGACAAATACTCTTGTCTCAATAGAGTTAGCTCACCAGAGAGGTTCTTCGTAAAAGCGCTCATTTGCGATTTGAGTAGTTGGAAAGCGTTTGAGTTTTCCTGCTGGAGTTCTTTAACTGCTTTTTTTAGTTTAGAGCTAGAGCTCCTAGAAGCAATTATAAAGAAAATCAAAGGACCAAAGGTCCAAAATAATTGTAGTAAAATCGATGCTGTTGTCATATGTTTTTAAGCTATTGCCTAGAGATCTGGCCGGGCTGTTCAATTTCCCATAATCTAGATCCTATCTCTCTGATTTTGGCCGGTTTAACGAGGATGATTTCGCCTAAACCAGAATCAATATCAAAAAGCCCAGGATATTGTTCTAAATTTTTTAAGATTCTGGGCAGATTAATAGAAGCAGCATTGGGTATCAACCAATTTTCTCCATCAATTTCAACTTTTAGATAAGCGCAATTGAAATTATCAGAAGAAAATTCTAATTCAATAATTGGAGTAAATCCAGTATCTCTTTCTCCCTCTTTTGTACGCCTAGTCAAATCAAGTGCTTCAAAAATATTATTGTTTTTGAAATAATCAGAGTTTTTTTGATTGAAATTAGTGGTTATATCATCGATGAGTTTAGATTTAGTATCTTCTTGTGGTTTTGATTGCCAAAAAGGTGATTCCGATCCAAATTGATTTGAGCGAAATGACATTTCTCCTATTGGTTTATGTTCATACTTAATTCGATTTAGTTCATGATTTAACTTGTTTCTTAGTTCTATAACTTCTCTAGAATATTTGAAATTATCTTGTTTAATATCTTGTATTTGCTGTTTTAGTTCTGATGTTTTATTATAAATTGTGCCACTTTCAATAGTGGCTTGATTTTTGATTTTTTTAATCTCACTTCTTAATTCACGGAAATCTTCTTTAAGTGCTCTTAAACGTCGTAAGGTATAGATCAATAAGGCTATAGCACCAATACTTCCAACAGTGCCAATACTTCCTAAAATCAATGGTAGTTGTTCTTTCACGGATATTTCCTTCTCTATTTAATTTTTGCCCATTGTTCAGCCAAAACACCAACTAGGCAGCGCAGAGCAATTAAAAAGGGTGGCTCTGGTTCGAACTCAGCTACGCTCACTTTTTTTCTAAGACAAGCTTGAGTAACCTTGGTTTGTAACAATGTCTTAAGATCTTCCGTCATTTTAAATTGTCCCCCTTTATCAAAATTGCGCAAAGGATCTATTTCTTGAATTTTTTCAGCAGTAATGATTGCATTGAAGTTATCAATATAGCTAGTTAATTCATTGAACGAGCTAATGCGAAACTCTTCAATTTTTTCCCAGTTTTCTAGTAATTCCAGTCTCTCTTGTGGTTCAAATTTCTGACCATTTATTACACATTGTTCTGCTAAAAAGGGATAGCCTATTTCTTTTTGTGCTAAACCCTTTAATTTTTCTCCATCACCTCTGACTACTAGTCCACCGCAGGCTTCTTGCTTGGGTGAAGGTGAAAGTGTTAAATTGTCGGGATTGGCCTTCAACAAAGAAGCTTTGGTCAATATTCCTTCTAAAAGTTGGTTGATTTCTGAGTTTTGGCTATAGCTACCGTTGGTAGTCAACCAATCCAGAAAACGAGATCCATTGCCACCAATAAAAACTGAGGTGACATAATCCTGATTTAACAGCCCATCTTGACGAAGGTATTTTTGAATCAAACCTAGGTAGTGATAGAGTCCCCCAAAGGAGAAAGCCAGTAAGGTTCGAAATTCTTTATTGCGTTTTTTATCATAGTTGATTGCATATCCACCAGAGAGAATCTCTTTAGCATTTGAGCGCAAATAAATATCTAAAGCAGAATCAAAATTTGCTATATTTGATAAATTTCTTCTCAAAGCATTAACTGTATCAGCGCTCAAACCAAAAATATCTCCCACATAGGCAAGATTGGGCTTGAGAATTTGATGAAACATATTTCTACCAGCGTAGGGAACGGATGCTTGGTGGATTAGTTGGTTTTCTTGCCAAATTGAGATATCAGAGGTTCCTCCACCTATATCTACGCAGGTTGTATGTACCAAATTTTTGTCCAAAATATCGGCAAAAAACTGAGCAAAGGCGATAGATTCAGTTCTTACCGTTTCTGATTTTATGGCTGGATTTTGCTGGTTTTGGCCTGATATATCTACAAGTAGAGGCAGAATATAATCCCAACTGCCTATATATCTATTTTGCTCCAACTTGGAAAAAGCAGAAGGATAAGAAATAGCCCATTCAATTGTATGAACATCCTCTAAGGCTGCTTGGGCTGCAATCAATCGTGCTAATTGTGCAAGAAATGGCCGCTGGTACTCTACTTGTTGCCATTTGATATTAGTTTTTATGTGCTCAGCAGAGAGTTCACCGGCAACACCGGGAGGAAAATAAATTCGAGCATTGGTAATAGGCTCAGGAATTTTTTCACTGGTTTGTTGCCATCCTCTGCTTGTCAATATAGTTGATAGGGGTGGATTATCTCCTCTGGGCAGAAAACTATCAGCTACAAAAAACTCACGATAAATCCGAATTTCTTCACCTTCCAATGTTCTGGTGATTTTTAGTAAATTGGGCTCTAGAGATAACTTTTCTGGTTGCCCATTGCCCTTGCGAACATATACATTAGTAAAAGAGGTACCAAAATCTACTCCGACTGTCCAAGTTGTAGCTCCACTATGTTGTACCTTCGGAATAATCAAAGGTAGCAGCCCCAAAAACTTGGCATTATCATCAATAGCGCAGAAAATGTCTGGAAAAACACTGCACTTCCAATATTGGTAATATTCCTGACCTGATTTGCAAAGTGATTGAATAGCATTGTTGGTAGGCTCTTCTATTCCAAAAGCAAATTCTCCTGTATTAGATGATTCGACAAAAACAAAATACTCTTTCCATTTAGCTGGTGGGACATTGGGCCAAAGGGCAATAATGGGAAATTGTTTTTTAATTTCATTTTCTGCTCTGAGGGGAAAGTCTTTAAATACTGAATAATTGACCGGTTGATTCCCATCGCCAGTTAATTTCAAAGTTAAGGTGATCCGGATCCCTTGTCCCTCATTGGTATTGACAGAGGAGATTTCAACTTGTTTTTCTAGATCTTCGCTGTGGAAATACTCTTTCAATCTGCCATCTAAGGGCAGCAATATAGTTAGATTATCTATATTTAACTTGCGATCTAACCAAGTTCCAGGCAATGCTCCTTTGGTGCGCAGGTAATAGAGCTCATCAGTAAAAAGATTGCCAGAAGATAAAAATAAGGCATTTTCATTGGTGTGTAAATAGGGATCAAAATTTAACAAACTAGAAGAGCCGATTACATTAATTTCATGGATGTTGCGATTGAGTATTCTTGGTAATTGGTCAGGATCAATGATATAGAGAGGTTTGCTTGGGGTTAAACCGCTCGAATGAATAACCTTGACATTTGATTGTTGGGCGACTGCCTTAACTGGAATTAAAGCCCCCAGTGGAGATGGTGTTAAATTTTGACCATAAGGGATTGGTTGACTAGATGGCTCAAAATTCCCCTCTTCTCTTACGGATAAATTCCGCCAAAAATCATCTAGTTCAGCGGTCACAGAACCCGCTAATCCTTTATTTTTAGGATTTCTATTTAATTCGTCGCGTAAGTTTTTTAACCAAGGAGCTACTAGTTGCTTTTGATGCTCACTCAGGCGCTCAATAGGATCGCTAAAAAAGCCATCAATAATCCAAGAAACTCGTCTTTGCAGTTCGCTATTGAGATAACCCACTGGAACTACTAAAGTTGCTGGACTAGTAAAGCCAATTACATTGCCCTCTAATTCAAATAAGAAGAGCGAAGACCAGTTTACGTTTGAAGATGTATCTGAGAATATATTGTCATTTGGATTGGGTCTTAGTTTAGCTAAACAATGACCAAAATCGGTATTTTTAATTTGAGGATCATTGAGATTAATATTAGTTGCTTGGATATGGAGTTTTAGATTTTCAGCTAAAGCTAAGGTTGCTAACAATCCTCGATATTGAGCAATGAGTCTCTTGCGATAAGGATAATTGGAGTTGCGCATAGCTGAAAGTAGTTGAAGCGCTCTTGACCAAGGACTGGGGATCGAGTTGATTTCTCCATCAATGACCGCATCAAATTCTAAACTATTACCAAGTTCATTAAAAAGAGCTGTTTGCCCAAAGATCCACTTACCGGGAGCATCTCCTCCTCTAAAATCTTGGTTGGTTTTAGGTAGAAGTGGGTGATAGATACGATTTGGATCGTTCATAGTAAAAAAATACCCAGTTAAGTAATTTAAATGATATAGAAGATGTTATGAGCTAGTCCGACCAAACCGGTAGGTTGACTTAGCTGCATTTTTTGATCTGTCAACTGATTTTTGAAGTTGTCTAGACAGTCGTTACGACGCTCAGCAGTACTTTGGATCAAGCCGTCATTAATTAGTTCACTTAAATCTTCTCTATAATTATTTTGCTGGTTAGCTTGTATATTTCCTAGAGATTTAAGTCTGAATAATTGCTCACCTTGATCAAAAGAGCCAGATATTTGCTGGGCCCAGATTAAAAAGCCTCGAGTCCATTTATCTAAAACCTCTTTGGCTCTAGCATGAGATTCCCAATTGGGATTTTTAAGATCAAAAAATCGTAAAAACCAAGGGGCCCCTGTGGCAAATTTTCTAGCGCCAATTTGCTTAGCTGAATCTAATTCTAGAGAAAAGTTGAACAGCCAAGCACAAGCAAACCTAACCCCTTTGGCTAGTTTGGATTTGATATACTGGCTTTCTGGCAAATCCTCCCAGTCCAAGCCATCTTTGTTAGTTCGGCTGATATAGGCAACCTGGGTTTGTCCAATGGGCTGCTCTAAGCCATTTTTAATAGCCATTGCCGCATAAAGTTCAACAAAATGGGCATTGTTTTGCTGTTGGGCTCCACCTGTAAATGAGCGATAGTTCTCTTTAGCTTCATTGCCAACTAGATAGACAGTATCAAAAACACCATTAGCATTTTCAGTCAGATACTGCAGAGCAGCTTGGGTGTTGAGGGCAAAAAATTTAGTCTCAGCAAATATGGTTTGCTCAGTATCTTGAGGCTTTTCAAAACCAAAATAGGGAAGAAGTACAGAGGCATTTAAATGAAACCCAGATCTTAATCCCTTGTCTTGGAAATAATTGGAAAGTAAAGTAGCCAAAGTGGGTATACCAGAAGCCCCCGTTCCTCCAAAAACACTACCAAAAAGGTGAATGATAACTTCCTCGCCGTTACCTTTGTCTGTTTCAATATCTGTCAAGAGTTTTTGCCAGAGAGCTCCTTGAATATCTTTCAAATCATCTAAGTTGGTCCGGCTCATGATTATTGAGCCTATAGGAGGACGTCCCCGAAAACCAACATCTAATTTGGCTTGTTGTTCTTGCGGGCTATAGAGTGCATCAAATAGTTTCCCTAGAGCAGGAGAATTGACATTGAGTGCTGGTTTGTTAAAAATATCTTGTAAATTTGTTTCATGAACTACATCAGCCAAAGGATTCCAAACACCATAATTTTTGAATCCTGCCGACATAAAATCACTCTCACGAACCTGTTTAAAATTTTCATAGCATTCGATAGAGTTATTGAGGTTGATTTGAGTTCTTTGAGAGTTGCCATTGGAAGAGTCTGCATCGACTAGAAAAACTCCCAGTTGAGCTTCCCCATAAACCCCCAAACAATGTAGAAATATGGAAGCTTCTACGCATTTTGCCCCAGAGCCTCCAATTCCTATTACATAAATTTTTCTCATGGTTATTAATCTCCTATCAATTTGCGCAAGGACATCGAAAAAGGTGGAATATATCTCAAGGTTTTGGGAGTAGAAGAAGCTGTCGGTAGCCAGAACAATAGGATCACATCAAGTAATAAAAAAGGTGCGCTCCAGAGGGAAGCTTCAAAAATACCTTTAATAGGTTTATTCGAGTTATTGGCAAAATAACTCAAACCGGCAAAGGCAATAAAGTTCAAAAGCAAATAACCCCAAAAAATTCCCCACCATAAGAGCCTAGCTCCTAGAACATCACTCGATTTTGTATATTTAGAAGTTGTGGCCTTGATAAACCAAATCAAAGTTGTCACCAGTCCAGCAACAAAAATAATATTGGTAGTAGGTGAAAAGATATTGGACCACCATGTATCTAGATCCCGAGAAGACATACTCAGAGGAATCATTGGTTCTTGAAATATATGAGGCTGCAGGACCAAGACAAAGATCGAGGCTAGTCCCAAGGTGGTAATTAAGGTGATAAAGTTTTTAGCTCTCATTGATAGATCTCCTTGCTATTTATTGTGATCAAACCCCAGACAGAATTTGACGGCGTCTTCAGCTATATCTTTGTTTTTTGTTTCAGATTCGACTGATTCGCGCAGTCCACTTACAAACAAGGCTAAGTTGCGGGTTTTTGAACCATCGAAGAAGGAGTTGCTCGTACTCCAGTCCTGCCAAAGTGCATCATCTAAGGTTCTTTGTTT
>CAISPN010000061.1 GCA_903887375.1 uncultured cyanobacterium | reverse complement strand
TCAATAATATTTCTTTGGACTGTATCGTCTACAATGGTTTCTTTGGCTTTTGTAGTCAATAACTGCACCTTTTCGGGAGTAGTATCTTTTTCACGAGCTACTAATAAATCTATGATACCCAATCCTACGCTAGTTGGTTCTATCTCATCTAGATAGATGATTTTGATGAGATTTTGTTGAAAAAGAGGTTCGTATTCTGGAGGGATTTTTGGTTCTATTGCTCGTTTTGCCCAAAGTACGACACCTTGCCAAGTCTGATTGGGTCTGTATTGTCCAAGATACATATATATCTCAGTTACTAGCCTATAGTAAAAATCAGTATCTCTTTGAAACTGTACTTCTACAAAATAAATGGGATAGTCTTTATTGTTTGTGGTAAATACAGCATCAATGGTTTTGGAGAGGGTTTTGACTTCTATTGAAGTGAATTGATAGTCTTTCGCTCTGTAGGTTGGTTCTTCTAAAAGCTCAAACAATATTTCTGGTAAGGTTTGAAAGAGCTGATAGAAAAGATTATCTGTTTTCATCTATGCTTTATAGTAAAGGTATTTCACAAAAACAATTTTACTCTAAATCTAGAATCCCACAAGGGGCGAGGGACTTTAAAGATTGTCGAAAAGCTGGATAAATAGACAGTAACTCCGGCTCTTGCCCAAATCCATCAGCGGAGCGATTACTTTCCGATCAGCAGCATCCCAACCAATCAAAAGTACTTTATTCGAAAGAGCTTTAGCCATAGTTTTTTTAATTTAATTTAAATCCTTCTTTAACGAGCCAGGTAACAATAGCAGTTATAGCAATGATCACAATTTGACGCCAATTTTTTGATTCACCTATTTTTTCTGCCAGATCTGGTATTTTTTGAATAGATGGTCTCCATTCGCTAAGACTAGCATCAACTTTAGCTATAGCAATTTTAACATCAACAATTTCAGCAGAATTTTTATCTATATTATCACTAACATTTTCCAATCCTTGCTCAAGTTTTTGCTCAAATTTTTGTTCAAGATTATCGATCCTTACATTAACCTTGCCTAATTCTTGTTCAAGTTTTTGCCCAAGTCTTTGTTCAAGATTATCAATCTTCTGTGAAAATTTATCTTCAAGTCGTTCTATTGCTCTGACAATACTGACGTCCGTTTCCTGGCTCATCTCTGCTACCCTCCAGCTATCGTTCTAGTATAGCTCAAAGCCTCTCACCCCTTGTGAGAAAAGGGACTTAGGGATACGGTTTAAGCTGCATCTTTATCTTTTTGAGCTCTCCATTTGAGCACACCAGCCGCGCCCGGAGTGTCATTGTAATACCATTCGTCTATGGTTACAGTAAGAGTACCCACCGTGGTATGCCAAAAAGCCCAGCCATATATAGGCGTACCACCCGTAGCATCTTTAAAATCAAAATACCCACTATGAGACGTAAAAGTAGGACCGAGTGATGAGAACAAGAGGTGAGACGGTGAATCGCTACCAGACGGGTCTGCCCCTCATAACCAATAACAGAATCCAGCAACCAAATAGGACTAGAATTTGTTGCCGAAACATTTGTCCCCCCTAGCACAACCTTAGCATCAATCCCGAATCCCACAAGGGGAGAGGGACTTTGAACTAATTATAAAATACTGGCTTTAGAGTAAAATTATATTATTACAATTGGTATAATATATATTGACTTTAATCAAATTTTTTTCAGAGATAACCCATGTCTGATTTTAGTGATGAACCTATTCCAGAATTGAAAAATCCTCAAGGCATTTTCAAAACAGGTGATCTGAGTTTACAAATCCAAGGGGAGATCGTGCCAATTGTAGATGTACATTTGGGGCAAAATCAATCTATTTATTTTGAACATCATATTTTACTATGGAAAAATCCCAAGGTGAGATTGGGGATTAAAAGCTTAAAAGGTGCAGCTAGAAGGGTTTTTGCGGGCTTGGAAATTTTTATTAGTGAAGCACATGGACCCGGTAATATAGCTTTTTCACGTGAGGCACCTGGACAAATAGTTGTTCTCAAATTAGAACGAGGTCAGACTGTAGATGTTAGGGAACATCAATTTTTGTTGGCTACTAGCAATATCGACTATAATTTCTTTTTTCAAAGAGGCCTGGTCAATATTTTATTTAGCCGTAGTGGAGGCTTATTTATAGATCGCTTTGAAGGAAAAAAAGAAGGTGGTCTACTTTTGATTCATGGTTATGGCAATGTCTTTGAAAAATATTTAGCTCCAGGAGAAGTATTGGACGTAGAACCTGGCGCATGGCTTTGGAAAGATTCATCAGTCAAAATGGAAACTGTCACAGCCTTGCAAAGCAGTGGGGGTATTTTAGGGGCTATTGGTGTGATGCTAGGCGGTATATCTTTTACCCTCAATCGTTTTATAGGTCCGGGCCGCTTGGGATTGCAATCAATGACTTATCATCCTCCCGCGCCTGAAGGAGCAACTCAAGTAGGCGGCAGTAGTAATGTATAGATATTAACGATTTAATCTAGATAAAAACACCAGCAAAAACACAGTAGAAGAAACTAGCACAATTGCAGGGCCAGAAGGCAGATTATAAAAGTAACTCAGATAAACCCCAGTAATACTAGAAAGGGCTCCCAGTGCTGAACTGAGTAAGAGCATATGGTGTAGTTGCTTGACTAGAAGATAGGCGCTTAAGGCAGGTCCAATCATCAGAGCAATTACCAGAATCACTCCTACAGCCTGCATACTGACTATGATCGTTAGAGTTACAGCGATCATAAAGACAATATGCATAGTGTCAACAGGAAGACCCATCGCCTGGGCGCCAGTTTTATCAAAAGTATAAAAAAGTAGTTCTTTGTAAAAGATTTTAATTAACAAGAAAATCAAAATAGTGACTACTAAAGTTTTAAGAATATCTAGCTCAGTTGCAGCTAGGATATCCCCAAAAAGAAAACTATCTAGATCTATTTTATTTTTTAAAACAGTTATCAGTAAAACGCCCAAAGCAAAGAAACTAGAAAAAGTCAAAGCCATCGCAGCATCAGCCTTTATTTTGGATTGAGAGCGGATCCAGGCAATCAACCCAGCCCCTAGAATACCCGAAATAAAAGCGCCTATTAAAAAATCTATCCCCAAAAAAAAAGAAATAGAAAGGCCCGGTAAGACTGAATGTGCTATCACATCTCCCAACAGCGCCATACGCTGCACTATCAAAAGGCAGCCAATTACAGGACAGAGCAAACCCACCAAAATGCCGATAATCAGAGCATTTTGCATAAATTGATAATTGAGCGGCCCTAGTAAAAAATCTAACAAATTAAATCATTTCCTTGCTGGCGATGATGGTGGGGAAACAGACCACCATAAGCCTGTTTAATATTTTCTTGATTGATAACCTGTTGGGGTTTACCATCAGCAATCAAGTGATTATTTAGTAATAATAGGCGGTCAAATTGATCGATATTCTCATCCCAATCATGACTACTAATGAGTAGAATTTTTCCTGCTTTTTTTAGCTGATTAAAGATATCTAGAATAATAGTTTCAGTTTTACCATCAACCCCCGTCAATGGTTCATCTAACAAAAACAATTCAGCTTCTTGAGCTAATGCTCTGGCTAAAAATACCCTCTGTTGCTGTCCTCCAGAAAGTTCACCTATGCGTCTATTATTGAGATTATCTATTTCAACTTGTTCCATCGCCTCTTTCACAATGCAGCGATCTAGCTTAGAGGGTCTTCTAAACCAACCCAAATGCCTAGTTCTAGCCATCATTACCACATTGGCAACCGTTGTAGGATAGTCCCAATCTATTTGTGATCTTTGGGGAATATAGGCAACTTTTTCTAGTTGTTGATGGAGGGGACATTGACAATAACTCACCTCTCCTTTAGTTGGTATTAAGCCCAAAAGCGCCTTAAACATAGTGCTTTTGCCCGCGCCATTAGGCCCAATTACCCCTACAAGCTCACCTGAATCAATATTGAAGCTAACTTCCTGGAGTCCTGATATATTCCGGTATTGGGCACTTAATCCTTGAACTTCCAACATATTGTTGTTAAAGTGAGAATGATTATCATTATATCGCAAAAAATGTCCAAGCTCACCAAAGTATTGTTGGCTCTTACTTTGTTAGCCGGTTGCAACAAACCTGTACAAGTATCAAACAAACCCACTGTCAAGGTTGTAGCTACCACTACTATAATTTGTGATTTAACAAAAGCCATAGCCCAAAATACTATAGATCTTGACTGTCTGATTAAAGCTGGCGCAGATCCACATATATATCAACCTAGTCCCAGAGATAGAAAAGCCATTGAGCAGGCCAATTTAATCTTGTACTCGGGTTATAATTTCGAACAATCTTTATTGAAACTTTTTGAGAATAAAAATAACACAGTAGCTGTTGCTCAATTAGCAGTATCTCATCCCCAAAATTTTACCCAAGATGGCAAGAAAATTGTCGATCCCCATGTTTTTCACAATGCTCGCAATGGAGCAGCTATGGTTAAGGTAATTGCCCAGAGCCTCTCATTGCTTAGGCCAACTGAGCGAACGAATTATTTCCAAAGAGCCAATAAGCTTGCCAATTATCTTCTGCAAATTGACAATTGGATTGGTTTAGAAATTGCTACTATACCAACAAGCAAGAGAAAACTGGTGACAACCCATGACGCTCTGGGCTATTATTCTAAGGCTTATAAAATTCCCCTCCAGGGAGCTCTCCAGGGGGTTAATACTGAAGAAAGACCAACTGCTCAACGTATCGAGCAACTAGTCAAAAGTATTAAAAGCTCGCAAGTGCCCACTATTTTTGCTGAAGTAACCATCAACCCTAAACTATTAGAAACAGTAGCCAAAGAAGCCAATGTCAAGATCTGGCCACAAGCGCTCTACAGTGATGGATTGGGGGAGATTGGTTCAAATGGTGATAGTTATGCCAAAATGCTCATTTTTAATACACAAAATATAGTGAGCGGGCTTGGGGGGAAATTGATAAAACCACCAAGGAGTAATGTTAGCCTATAGATAGATTGGAGAAGATTATGTAGATGATGGTCATGCAAAAAGTTATTGTAGGTCTTTCAGGCGGGGTAGATAGCTCAGTAGCTGCCGCCGTTTTATGTGATCAAGGGTATGATGTGATTGGTTTAACCCTTTGGTTGATGAAGGGCAAAGGTCAATGTTGTTCAGAAGGTATGATCGACGCGGCAGCGCTTTGCCAACAGTTGGAAATTCCTCACCATATAGTAGATAGTAGAGAGGTCTTCACCAAAGAGATTATAGATTATCTTGTCAATGGCTACCAATCTGGGATCACGCCTTCGCCTTGTTCACAATGCAATAAAGCAGTTAAGTTTGGTCCTATGTTGGAATATGCCCAATCTCAACACAACGCCCAATTAGTGGCTACTGGACATTATGCGAGGGTATCCTATAACGAGCGCTTAGGCAGATATCAGCTATTAAGAGCATTAGATCGCAATAAAGACCAATCCTATTTTCTCTACGATCTAAATCAAGAAATACTATCTCATGTTCTTTTCCCCTTAGGTAATCAAAACAAGGAACAGACCCGTCTTATGGCAGCGCAATATAATCTACAAACTGCTGATAAGCCCGATAGTCAAGATCTCTGTTTGATTGAAACTCATGGATCTATGCGTAGTTTCCTGGATAAATATATTTCCCCACAAGAAGGAGAAATAGTTAACTTAGAAGGTCAAGTCATCGGCAAACATGAGGGAATTCATCATTACACAATTGGACAAAGAAAAGGGCTCGGTATTGCAGCGCCAGAACCTCTTTATGTAGTTTCCCTAGATCGCACTCTCAACAGGGTGATTGTAGGTAATCGCGATCAAGCAGGTCAAAACTCTTGTCATGTTTCCCAGATCAACTGGGTATCTATAGAACAACCACAAAATCCCCTCAGCGTTGAAGTACAGGTACGCTACCGCTGTAGTCCTGTCCAAGTCGATCTCATCCCTCTAGATTCTGGGAGAGTAAGATTAAACTTTAATGAACCTCAATTTGGCATTACTCCAGGACAAGCGGCTGTTTTTTATCATGGAGATATTCTCTTGGGAGGGGGGATCATTGAAAAATAATTAGAAAAATAATTACCTTTTCTCTGAGGTTAGACAAGTTTGAGCTAAGATCTCAGTAAATGTTATTTTAATAAAATATATATAAAGGCGAGGTTGAAAGTGAACGAGCCCAGTCCCTATCAAAGATTAGGGGTAGCTGAAACAGCGACATTTGAAGAAATTCAAACTGCCAAAAAAAATCTTGAGCAAACATATCAAGATGATGCTCAAATGCTGGAAAACGTTGAAGCTGCTTATGATGCGGTGATTATGGATCGCCTCAGAAGAAGACAAGAAGGAAGAATCAAAGTCCCCGATCGCATTCGTTTTCCTGAACAACTTAGCGAATTTAAGCAAACGCCAGTGGTTCCCGTCACACAACCACCAAACTGGCTCAAAAGATTAATAGATACTCCCTCAGCTTCTGATATCTTGATTCCGGCTGCAGTCTATTCTATTTTGATTGCCTTGACAGTTATAGGAAATATCTCTGAATCTTTTCTCTCGCTGTTGATGTCAGTTGGAAGCTTTACGGCGGTCTATTTCCTCTATCGCAAAGAACGGCGTTTTGGCAGAGCTTTGCTATTGAGTTTAGTTGGTTTGTTCTTTGGAGTTGCTCTGGGCTATCTCCTATTTGTTTCTCTCCAAAATAGTAATATATCAATACATCTATCTGGGGAACAGGTTGCAGCATCCCTAGTCTATTTAGTTCTTTGGTTGATTACCAGTTTCCTTCGCTAAGAGCTTCATAGGCATTCTCAAAATAACCCTTGCCCCTGAGATAACCCGTATTGGCAGCGGGAATAATCACTGAGAGATTGTCTCGATTAAAGCGGTTGCGCAGAAGTTCAACACTCTTGAGCTGTCTGGGCCAATGGAAAGTTTTTTCATTGCGCAATGGTCTCAATTTACCATCTGGATCACTTAGCAAATGTCTTCCGCTAAAGAGAACCCCGCCATTTTTTTTATAATAGAGACAACAAGAGCCTGGTGAATATCCAGGACTCCATAGTCCTAAACAATTTGGACTTATTTGTATTTCATTTTCAAAGGTGGTTTTACTTATATCTGGAAGTAAATAAGCCTCTTGCTCTTGTATTACAATTTGACAGTGAAGGAACTCCTGCATCTGTTTAACCCGTTTACCTATAGCGTTGCGGTGAGTTAAAAACAAGCAACTCACCCCGCCTTGATTGATTAAAAACTGACGGTTAGTCTCATCCCAAAGTGGGCAGTCTATCAAGATGTTGCCAGTATTTTCTACAATGAGATAAGAGATTGCTCCTAGTGTCTCTCGGTTCGGACTAAAAGCATAGATTCCTGCCAAAAGTTGGCGAGGTATTTTATGAGTCGGTTGGCTCGTCATTTTTAAAATAACCAATTCTCAAAGACTAGGTCTACAATTATATTCCCTATGTTGTTATGGTTTATTTTCCTGGCTATTCTCGGTCTGTTTGTACATAATCTTGTCAAAAGCCGTATCGCACCATTTACAAAGAATCCGGCATGGATATTCTGGTGGATTTTGATGACTCCTGCTTTGGTCTTGACGGCTTGGCTGATCGTCTTGGGACCAAACAACCCGCCACCAGTGGGTATGGTGTTCATGTTGTTTTTGTTCTCTTTGTTTTCTTCGCTGTGGTTGATGTCTTCAGCCAGTACCCCTAAAGTTGAACAGCCCAATCCGCCTGAGCCGGAAATAACCCCTATTGATGCTGGGGAAGAGAGCCGATTGCGCAATTGTTTTCCCTGGTCTATCTTTTATCTGCAACATCTAGATTATAAACCGCAAGCTATTCTCTGTCGTGGCCGTTTGAGAACCAACTCAGAGCAAGCCTATCTGACTGTTAAGAACAATGTCGAAAGAGCTTTTGGTGAGCGTTTTTTGGTTCTTTTTCAAGATAGTTTAAAAGGTCCTTTCTTTGCCTTGATTCCTAACCCGGCTCAGGTTAAAAAAGAGAATGAAGAGCCGCTCAAGCGTCCCTTTTTTGCTTTGTGCTTGCTCTTGATGACCCTACTAACTACGACAGTCATCGGCACAAAAATAGCAGGCATCAGCGCTCTAGATTTAGAGCGTAATCTTACTTTGCTTAGATATGGTTTGCCCTATAGTTTGGGACTGATTGCTATTTTGGGTACTCATGAGCTCGGTCATTACTTTATTGCCCTTGGTCACAAAATAAAGACGACCTTACCCTATTTCATCCCCTTGCCCTTTTTTCTAGGTACTTTTGGAGCTTTTATTCAGATGCGCTCTAGCGTGCCCAATCGCCGCGCTCTTTTTGATGTAGCTATTGCCGGTCCAATTGCAGGTTTTGTTGTGACAATTCCCCTACTTATTTGGGGGTTATCGCTTTCTACAACAGTAGCCCAATCAAGCCAAAGCAATCTTTTGGATTTTCAAGCACTTGATCCACGCTTTTCCTTTCTACTGTCTCTGCTAAGTAAGCTAGCTATGGGTTCTAGTTTAACTGTTGGACAATCCATCCTGATGCATCCTCTAGCTATTGCCGGCTATATTGGCTTGATTATTACAGCTTTAAACCTCTTGCCAGTAGGGCAGCTAGATGGCGGGCATATAGTCCATGCTATGTATGGGCAAAGAACAGCTATTGTTATTGGGCAGATCACTAGAATTTTGGTTTTTCTTTTAGCTTTGTCTCGTAGCGATCTATTGCTGTGGGCTATCTTGCTATTTTTCTTTCCTTTGGTGGATCAGCCAGCACTCAATGATGTCTCAGAATTAGATAATGGCAGAGATATTCTGGGCTTATTAGCCTTGGGTTTACTTATAATCATTCTGCTGCCTGTTCCTACAGCGGTTGCACATTGGTTAAATATCTAACTTCAAATCACTTGAAGATAATATGCCAGTTCTAAAATATTCACAGATCAAGGTAAAAGTAGGACTGAGAATATTTTCGCTGATTCCCAGAGCTTGGGCAATTCCTTGCACAAGAGTTCTCTTGCCACTGCCAAGATCTCCTTCTAGCAGTAGCACAGTTCGATTAATTTCTCATGAGAATACCAATATTTGCTAGTTTCAAACAGATTATAATGTAGTAAATCTTGCCTATCAACATTTGATCTGGTATATTAGTTTTGTTAAAAATAGACTTAATCTTTATGAATCAGGGTCGTCTGTTAGCGGTAGTGGGGATATCAAGATATGGGGAATACCTATTTAGATTCATCATTTTTCATCACATTCTTGAAATGATTTAGTCTCAGTAGATTGGATGTTATTAATTACATGTCAGAAAATATAGACCATGATAGATTATTTAAAGAATTAATCTCAACATTTTTTGTAGAATTTATTGAGT
>CAISPN010000060.1 GCA_903887375.1 uncultured cyanobacterium | reverse complement strand
CTTGATGGCTTTTTACCCATAGAAAAAATAAGTGAGCTAGATTACGAGATAATCAAGTCCTGTAGTACTCAAAAATAAATTAAGAGATTTTTCGTTTCAATCCAAGGATTAAACCAAAGCCTATAGAAGCGCCCAGAAAGTTTAATGGTTCTGGAACTGAGGTGGCGATAAAAGAGCCTGAAAAATCTGTTTGAGGGGGTTGTTCACCAGGTTGGTGATATGAGTAATACCAAGATAAACCTCGGTACCTAGCATATAGAGTAAAACCGCCACTTGCATAATATGGCGTAGTTTCACCAAAATTCATAAACAATTCATTGGGATTATAAGCTCCACCTGGGTTTATACGCAGTTGATTCTGTTGAATTCCAAGATAACCTAAACCGCCGCCGCAATAATAACAACTAGTTAGAGTTCCTGGAAATTGGTTTCGCGATGGATCTAAATAGAATAATACGTCAGTTGAATAAGGGGTGACACTATTTATACCTGGAAAATTAGCTGAAAACCCTTGTATTAAATGAGTTAGAAAATATCCTGAATGGTTACAAGCATAAGGTCCAGAATCAAAACAAACTGGATCTGTATTTTCTGTATCAGTAAAACTTCCACTGCCAATTTGTTTACCAGAGCCATCAAAAAAAGAGATATTAAAAAGACGAGAAGCTTTAGCAGGTGAGCTCAAGAGTGTTGACAATATTACTAAAGCAGCAGAGGTTCTAATGAGATGATTATATTTTTGCATGGGTCACAAAGTACCAGTATATTTCCACGTACTCTAACCTAGATTTAGTATATTGTCAAGAAAAATAAACTGGATATTTAGGGCAATTTTCGTTTCAATCCAAGGATTAAACCTAACCCAATAGATGCTCCTAAAATATTTAATGGTTCTGGAACTGAAATATTGGTCGCAGTAAAGGTGCCATAGAGAGGAGTTGCATATGCTCTACTCAACAGAAAAGTGCCTGTGGCAAAAGCCTTTGTAGCCCGAGTAAAGTCCATACGAAATTGAGGTGGGGTTCCATGCAGGTCTCTTTGTAAGAAAAACGATCCACCAAGATAATTTGGACCATATTGGCTATAAGCAATAGAACCGGGTTGTTGTCCAGTGGAAGAATCATAATACCATTGGGTTCCACCACTCAAACCACCACCTTCACCCGGGAAATAAACAGAGAAATTATCTACTACATGGGTGACATCGACATGAGGACCTGCCCAGGGCTGGCCACTACAAGCATTAGGAGCATTGCTTGTGGGAAAACAAACTGGAACTGTATTTTCTGTATCAGTAAAAGTTCCTGTGCCTACTTGATTATCAGAGTTATCAAAAAAAGATAGATTAAAAACACTAGAAGCTCTGGCAGGTAAGCTAAAGAATGTTGACAATATTACTAAAGCAGCAGAGACTCTGAGGAAATGATTATATTTTTGCATAATTGGTTACCATATCATATAAAAAATTAATAGTCTAAACTAAAAAGTATAACTGATGTCCTCCTCTTTAGTAAACTCCCCAGAAAAATTAACAGAGCGCCTAGGCGAGATTCCAACCGAACCTGGCGTGTATTTCATGCGCGATAGCCAAGGAGAGATTCTCTATATTGGCAAGTCCAAAAAATTGCGCTCTAGGGTGAGATCTTATTTTCAGGAATCTCATCTTTTGAGTGAGCGCATTAAATTAATGGTGCAGCAGGTAGCTGATATCGAATTTTTGGTCACCGATACTGAGGCAGAAGCGCTCACTCTAGAAGCCAATTTGATCAAACAGCATCAGCCACATTTTAATGTTCTGCTCAAGGATGATAAAAGATACCCCTACCTATGTATTACCTGGTCAGAGCAATATCCCAGAATTTTTATCACACGCAGAAGACAATTAGGTAAAGCCAAAGATCGCTACTATGGTCCCTATGTAGATAGCCAAATGCTACGACGAACTTTGCAATGGATTCACCGCATTTTCCCCTTGAGACAGCGCTATAGGCCTCTTTTTAAAGATAGACCATGCCTGAACTATGATTTGGGACGCTGCCCTGGTGTTTGTCAATCCCTGATTTCTTCAGAAGATTACCAGAAAACTTTACGCAAAGTAGCGATGATCTTTCAAGGGCAAAGCGAGGAATTAGTCACCAATCTAGAATACCAAATGGGGCAAATGGCCGAAAATCTCAATTTTGAGCAAGCTGCCTTACTAAGAGATCAAATTAAAGCCCTGCAATCTTTGACAACAGGACAAAAAGTCACCCTAGCTGATGAGACCGTTTCTCGCGATGCCATAGCCCTGGCTGCTGATGAGAAACACTATGCTATACAACTGTTTCAAATTAGAGCTGGTAGATTAGTTGGCAGATTGGGTTTTTTTGCCGATAAAAATGCACATACCCTTGGTGAGGTTTTACAAAAGACCCTAGAAGAGCATTATCTCAGTGTTGAAAATATCGAAATTCCCAATGAAGTTATAGTCCAAACAGAATTACCAGAAGCGGAGATCCTTTCACAGTGGCTCAGCCAGAGAAAGGGCAAAAAAGTAACACTCAGTGTTCCTCAAAGACAGAGCAAGGCGCAATTACTAGAGATGATCGAGCGCAATGCCCAATACGAACTTGAACGTCTACAAAAACAAGCCCAGCGCAATCTTGAATCTCTAGAAGATTTGAGTGAATTGCTAGGACTAGATGAGATCCCCAAACGCATTGAGGGCTATGATATCTCGCATATCCAGGGAGCTAATGCAGTGGCTTCTCAAGTTGTCTTTATTGATGGAGTAGCTGCTAAACAGCATTATCGACACTATAAAATCAAAAACAGCAAAGTTAGGCCAGGCCATTCTGATGACTATGCTTCTCTAGCTGAGGTCATCACCAGAAGATTTAGAAATTCTAGCCAAGATGATTTTCCAGATCTAGTGATGATCGATGGAGGCAAAGGCCAACTATCTTCAGTAGTCAAGATCCTAGAAGAACTAGAAATTTTAGGAAAATTTACCATAGTCTCTCTGGCCAAACAAAGAGAAGAGATATTTCTTCCAGGTGAATCTGAACCTATCCCCAGCGAACCTGAGCAACCTGGAGTGCAACTTTTGCGTAGAGTAAGAGATGAAGCTCATCGCTTTGCTATTACTTTTCATCGCCAGCAAAGATTGCAACAGAGCCGCAGATCATATCTAGATCAAATTCCAGGGCTGGGGTTTACTAGACAAAAGCAACTACTGGCTCACTTTCATTCTGTTGACTATATCAGAGAGGCAAGCCTCGAACAGTTGGCCGCTGTCAATGGTATTGGCCCTCAATTAGCAAAAGATATCTATAATTATTTCCACCAAACTACTTAATTAACATGGGATTAAGGGCATCTTGTTTAAGTTGTTCAAGGTTGAGACTATAGCGCCCGCCAGTATTATAATCACCACTGGTTACCAGAATCAGATATCTGCCGCTTTGGGGTAAACTTAGACGGATTACACCGCCTGCAGTATCTGTTGCATCAGGTTTTTGAGCCAAAACATTGCCATCAGGTCCTAACAAAATTAAAACAGGATTTACCAAAGGTGAACCCATTACCATCTTGTTGGGATCGCGCTCACTGGCTAGACCTGCTAGTATACTAATACGCACCAACTGTCCTTGTTTGCCTAAAAACTGGTAGGCAGCAAAACGCCTGTTTTTATACTGATAACTTTTAAAGCCAAGTGTATCATTTACCCTATCAGAATAGTTCAAAGAAGTAGGTTGAGACAAACTATTGAGTGAAGGGATCTCTTTATTTGTAAGTATTTCAGCTTGAGCTAGCAGAGGATTTAGTAGAAACATCAAGCCAATAGATAATGGTAAGCAGGAAATAATTTTGCGCATATTCAAATTATGAGTTTATAGCCATCTTAATTTTAGAGCTAAAACTCTAAATACCCGCTACAAAGAAAGATTCTAAAATTGAGATTGTCTATTGCTGAGAGGGCTCTGGTATTCTCTCTGGAGGAGGTGGTTCTATTGGGATAGTTTGCGTTCCTGGAGGTTCTACTGGTATCACATGCGTTGTCGAAGGTTCAGCTTTACGGGAAGGTTCTGATGTAGAGGTATAAGAAGGCGTTGGAGTTTGCACTCGAACCTCTAGTTTAGGTGATGGTTCACTTGTAGGAATGGGCTTTGGTTTGGGTGAGAGATCAATACTTTCTGTTGGTTGTGGAGTCGGTTTGGGAGTTGGGGATGATTCTATAGAAATTCTCCTTCTTCTTTTGCGTCGGTATTGTCTAGGAGTTGATTCTGGTTCTGGGGTAATGCTAATTGAAGGGCTAGGGCTAGTTACTGTTGAAGGGTTGTTTTTTTGTTCGCTTTTGTTAATCACTGATTGCCATCTAATTAGGTTAAAGCCCAGTGTAAATCCTGCAAAAGATACTGCAAAAATTGCCAGCCAAGATAGTAATCCTGTTAAACCTTTTTTGCGTGGCTTTTGTTGGTAATTTTCTTGTTTTTCATTAGAAGTTGCGGAAGTAATTACCTTAGTTTTGCTCAAAACGCGAGTAACTGACTGAGAGGGAACTCTCTTGAGGGCAGCTAACATTTCTCCGGCAGAAGAAAAACGATCTCTTGGATGAAATCTGATCACCTGCTCTAAGATAGTTATTAATTGCGAGTGTGAATTTTTAAGCGCATTTCTCCAGAGAAGCTCGCCTGTATTGTGATCTACGGCAAAATCTTCTGCATTTTGACCCGTCAGCATAAATACTGCCGTTAAACCTAAACTATAGAGATCACTGGAATATACAGGACGGCCTGCAGCCTGCTCTGAGGGCATATAACCAGGAGTTCCTAGAATTATGGAAGATTTTTTATTGCTTCTAATTTGGGTAGTGACTTTCTCTTTAATAATGCCAAAGTCTATTAAAACTGGTTTTCCATCAGACTTTCTAATAATAATATTGTCCGGTTTAATATCTCGGTGGATAATTTGCTGATTGTGGATATAATCGAGCACTGGCAAAATATCAATTAGAAGTTCTTCAACCTCGCTTTCTGAAAAATTGCCACATTTATGGTGTAGCTCAGCTAAGGTCATACCCTCAACCCATTCTTGTACCAAATAAAAATTTCCCTCTTCAGAGAAATAAGCATAGAGTTTGGGGATTTGAGAGCAGTTGTTGCCCAACTCTTCTAGAATAATTGCTTCTTTTTCAAAACGTTCTTTCAACCATTGTGCTGATTGGAATACTTCTTCTGGAGGTTTGAGTTGTTTAATTACACATTTTTTACCAGATGGTAAGTGGGTATCGACCGCCAAAAAAGTCTCACCAAAACCTCCTCTAGCCAAACTAGATACTATCTTATAGCGATTGTTAAGTAAAGTTTGCGACATGAACTATAATTGCTAATTTTTGGCTAACTGATAAACTCTTTCTCATTTAAAATTCGGTTTTTAATCTCATCTTGCAGTCTTCGTTTTCCTGATTCATTTAAAACTAGTTCTTTTTGCTCATTGAGATCATAGTTAAGACCAATATAGCCAGTCAAATTATAAAAGAGTTGATGTATATATCTATCTAGCTCAATTTCATCTGCAATTTTGGGGCGGTAGTAATTTTTGATGTCCTATTCAATTCCTATTTTTTGCAACTGATCGTGCAGCATCTGTCTATCTTGACTAAAAAAAGCAGCCACAGCCTTTGAATCGCCCAAGAACTTGAAAATAATAGAGCTGGGAACCCCGGCTATGGTGGGATTGCCACTTAAAAACAAAAAGCCGCCAATTAGCAGTGCCATTAACAATAGAGATATTAATCTATTTTTAATCTGTGAAATCATTTTTGTAACTCTCACTGGGATTTACTTTAGTAAATAGTTTCTCACAAGCCATAGCCTGAGCTAGATCATTTTGCCCATAGCTAAAAATAAAAGGAATGTCTCTAGGCAGCTCTGATTTAAACCATTGTGCTACATAGGGACTGCCATAGATGATAACAGCTTGTAATGATTGATTTTGGATCAATTTTAAATAAGTTTCTTTATTTTGAGTAGTTAGACCTGCGCTACCTCTAAAGGGATTGCCTCTGATAAAAATTTGCAAAATCATTGATCCTGTCAGAGCTATATCTGATTGCGCTCTAAGCTTTAGAGCGTAACCAAATGAACGAGGTACTAGAATAGAAGGACTATTGCGATTTAGGTATGGGCAATTCAATAGATCGTCAACTACTATGACATTTTCGCCTGCTCTATTTATTAGTGGTGTTGGCAGTGATACCTGCATTGATTTTTCTAAAATAATGTGGCAGAGTCCTTGATAGTCCCTTTTGTAAAGGGAAGTTGAGAGATCCTCTTGTTCGGGTGGTACCAATTTACTCTTAGCATATGCTATTCGCTCTAGTGAATCGCTAACATCTTCGGGATCTAATCGCCCACTTTGCAATGCGTTGTATATTGCATTTATAGCCAATTCTGGATCTTCGGGCATCAATAACATATCTACGCCAGCTTCTATGGCTTTAACTGCCAACTCATCAGCAAGGCAGAAGTTGGAAATACCACCCATAATCAGAGCATCAGTGACAATTAAACCTTGATAGCCCAAACTTTCTCTCAGTTGTTGCTTAATAATAGTTTGGGATATGGTTGCTGGGTAAACTTGATCCAAGGCAGGAATCAGCAAATGGGCAGTCATGATACTAGCTACTTTGCCAGAAATTGCACTAACAAAAGGTGCCAGTTCGATTCTCTTTAGCCGCTCTAGCTCATGTTCAATTATTGGTAATTCCAAATGAGAATCAGCAGAAGTATCCCCATGTCCAGGAAAGTGTTTAGCTGTAGCTAAAACCGGCAGAGATTGAGCACCTTTAATAAAAGCTCTAGTTAACTTGCTTACCATCTCAGGAGTATCAGCAAAGGCTCTGATATTGATTACCGGATTGTCTGGATTATTATTGACATCAACCACTGGTGCCAATAGCCAGTTTATACCAATAGCTAAAGCTTCTTGGGCGGTGATCATCCCCATCTGCATTGCATAACAAATTGCTTTAAATTCATCTTCTTTGGCAATTTCAGCTAAGACCATTGGTGGGGGGAACCAAGTAGCACCATTGAATCTCTGACCTACTCCTTCTTCAATATCTGCTGCTATTAAAAGTGGTTGACTACTCCAACTACGCAGTTGCTTGGTCCGCTGGGCTACTTCTACAGCATTACCACCTAGAAGAATCACTCCCCCAACATTTAGCTCGCTTAGCCAATAGCGAAGATCTGCTTCTATTGGTTCCCATTGAGGATATTCCCTCTGGTGGTCAAGCAAATGTCCAGATGCTCGAACTACAACCATTTGAGCGATTTGGCTGCGGGAAATATTCACCTTTAAATCCCTTCTTCAGAGGGGATATCACTTGGGCTGACCTGGTCTATTAGCCGTAGAATTCTATCTCCTCTTTCTAAGGAAGTATCTTCGATAAAAACTACTTCGGGTGTTCTTCTCAAGCGTACACGTTGACCTAGTTCCTTGCGAACAAAACTAGTAGAAGCTTTGAGTCCCTCCATAGTTTCTGCCTTGGCCTGTGGTGTGCCATAGATACTGACGAAAATCCTGGCATGTTGCATGTCCCCGGAAAGTTCGACATCAGTCACACTTACCATACCAGCGCCAACTCTATCATCTTTAATCTCATTCATGAGCAGCATGCTCACTTCACGCTTAATCAATGAAGAGACTCGAGAAATTCTTCGATCTGTTGCCATTAGGTAAAAACCCCCTCTTAAATAACGCTGCAGGGAAATCTAGGTACTTGTTAAGCCTAACATAGCTTTAAGAGTGAAAAACATAAAGACAAAGCCACCTAAAAGAATACCAATGGTGGCTATGGCACTCCAAGGACCTTTTGAGAACAATGGCTTTAAACTATCGAATGCCGCTATAAATATTCCCAAGATCAAACTAATCAAGTATCTAGGGTAACGGGCCACATTTTCAAAAAATTCCTGCATAGCACTTTTAGACAGATGTATAGTTATTAAGCATTTTAGCAGTTGTTTACTCTGAAAACTTAAAAGAAATGTTAGCTGTTTGGACAAGCTAGGACTAAAAATTAAAAATAGTCTCTCACTTCGAGTTTCATGATAATCGAAGGTCCGCATTTTGAATCAATTTTGTAACCGTAACTACTCAAATATTGGACTATTGGCAAATTCACTATATCGGCAAAATCCACATTGTGCTTTTCGAAAATTAAAATTTTAGGCTTGTACTTATTCCAGTCATTGGACATTAAGATAGCTTCATCTAAGCCTTCTATATCAATTGTCATTAAGTCAATTTCAGTATCTTTAGGTAAATAGGAATCTAGAATATCTTCAAGAGTACTTGTTTGAATCTGTCTTTTTTCCAGTAATTTGTATCCTCGAGAAATTGCTTGTTTAGCCATATCTTTGTCAAGGGTATTGTAAGCAGGTTCATTGAGAATATAATATTCGATTTTTTCTGATGTTTTTTGTGGATATAACAATAATTCCAAATTTATATCTCTAGGGCGCAAAACGTTAAAAGATTCCATTACGCCGGGAATTCCATCAATATTGATACCTCTCCATCCCTTACAATAGAGATAGTATGTATTGGAATAAAAGACTGGATGATGAGCGCCGATATCAACATAGAAACCTTTTTTTGTTTCCAAATATATTCCATCTTTTGTTTCTAGAGTCAAATATCTGACGATCATATCCTCACCAAATTGTGAGTGAGAAAGATCAAAACAGGTAAAGGAATTAATCTTTATCCTGGCCCAGACATTAAATCTTAATTTTAGAAGCCAACGCTCTAGAATATTCATACCTTTTTAGAATCAATCAATTGATTTAGTAACAATGATTGTATATTTTATGTCACTTTATTTTTGTATCTAGCACGCAATTCTAGTAGTGCGTATTCCAAACGAGAG